>JASFFJ010000102.1:0-14711 GCA_050124355.1 Desulfobacterales bacterium
TAACGCAGCCACATTTGCTTCACTGGTTATGGCTGCTAAACTCGCGGCGACCTTCTCAAACATTTTCATTGAGTACTCTGAGACCTCGATGAGTCGCTCCAACTGAGCGCTAAGATGGTTATAACCGTCATCGCCGCTTTTGCGGGGTTCCGAAGACATGGCAGCCTTTTCCTGATTTTCAAAGGAGTTGGCTTGTGAAAACAGACCTCGGCGCACCCGGTCCTTCAGGACGGTCTGAACCACATCACGATGGATTTTTTGCTGGGCATCCGCATACCCACAGACCAAACATCCATGACAAACTGTGTTGATCAGCCGCGGTACACCTCTGGAGTATTCGAATATCGCTTCCATGGCCGTATCGTCAAAGAGCTCGGTATCCGCTCTGCCGGCGGCCGTCAGACGGTATCGTATATAATCTTTAAGCTCGTGTCGATCAAGAGGTTCTAGTTGGTAGCTCACTTCAACGCGTTGGTAGAGTTGCCGAAGTTCTCTGCGCTGTAGCTTCGTTCGTAAAGGCGGCTGGCCAACAAGGATAATTTGCAGGAGACACTCGTTATCCGCATCCAGATTCGAGAGCATGCGAATCTCCTCGAGTGTCTCTATGGGAAGGTTTTGGGCTTCGTCCAGAATGAGAATGACGTACTGCTTCTGCCTGTATTGTTCTACCAGGAAAGCCCCAAACAGCTCGATCATCTCGGCTTTTCCCTTGTTTTCGTGGGGCAGCGAGAATTCCTGGCACAGGGTCCGGAGTAGGTCTTCAGGCTGCAGACAGGTTTGGGTCAGAAAAGCAATTGGCAGGTTCTTGTCGAGAGATCGAAGCAAGTACCTCATGAGGGTCGTCTTCCCGGTACCGATTTCACCGGTAATGACGATGAACCCTGCGCGTTCGAAGACACCGTATTCCAGATGGGTCAACGCGTTTTCGTGCTTTTGGCTGCGGTAGAAGAAATCCGGATTTGGAAGTAATTGAAAAGGAGGCTGCTTAAACCCATAGAATTCTTCGTACATAGAATTGTCCCATGCTATTTTAGAAGATTACCGTGACAATATCCATCAATGAGCTTTGAATCCACCGTGTGGTCATCTGCCATACCAAATCACCCAATCCCGGGCCTTACACTGAAAGATAGGAACTTGGATTGTCATTTTTTTGAGTATTGCAAAAAGCGGGGTGGGTGTCAAGATTGGCGACGATACTTTAGCTTGGTAACTTGAACAAGGTAGAACGCGTCAATTAAGCCATGAGCTTGAAAACAAGCCTGTTTTAGGTCTTAATAATACCCGCTTTTTGATAAAACATCACTTTGAGCCTAAAAACAATGCGATTTTTAGGTTATATACTTAATTGTCAGACGTTCACCGTGGTCTGTCCCGATTTCCCGCCAAAATAGGATAGAGTGCATTTGTAATCTAAACGTTCAGGTTTATGACACAAAAATAGACATGGCCATCCCGTTGTTGTTACCGCTGGATGGCCTTTGGGGATTAAGTTTACCCTAGCGCTGCGGCACTGAGGTTTATCAGCTTCCAGGCCTGCATTAACACCGGCCTGGAAAACACATGAGCACAGTGTCATTCAATTGCAGATCATGTTGCGACCGGTTGCAGGTCTGCTAATAGGCACAGGGAACCCGATTTACAAACTAAAACTATGTTCGGTAGTAGAATACTGACGTGATCAGCCGGGCAAACCTCGTCCGCGTGCAGCCCACTGCGTCGGATTATCCCAATCAGCCGCCTTCCAGCGAATCTTTTCCGGTCGCACCAAGGAGATGATGTCCTTGAAGAAAGAAAGCCGTTCCTCGTCTGTCATCGGGGTGAATGACGTTGCGATCTCCAGATTCTGCTCCAACTGAGCCATGGTCTCCATCCCGACAATCACCGTGCTCACCGGCAGGCTGAATGCATAGCGCAGGGAGCGTTGCACCTCGTGGGTTAAACTTCCCAATCCCAGCACTTTCATCCCAATCGTTGCCACGCCTTTGGCATTGGCAAACGGGATAAACTCTTCGGCAAAACTGAGAATAAAATGATCCAATGCGGATACGGCGATCAGCGCGCTATCAAAAGGAAAGCGGTTGAGCGCCTCGATCAGTATCTGCGGGTCGGTGTGGCCGCTGATACTTATATAGCGCACCAGTCCCTCCTCACGGGCCTGGATTGCAGCCTCCAGCGCCCCGCCTTTACCGGTAAATGCATCCAACCGGGCATAGTTCTTTAAATTGTGCAAGCGCCATTCGTCCACGTAATCCGTCTGCAAGCGTGATAGACTTGTCTCCAATTGACGCCGCGCGCCATCCCGGGTGGTATCCAACGCCTTGGTGGCAATCCACATCTCCGACCGGCGGTGTTTGACCACCTTGCCCAGGCGTGTTTCGGCCTGTCCATCGGAGTACATCCAGGCGGTATCGAAGTATCGGATGCCGCGATTGATGGCAGTATTGACGATCTCAATCGCCGCCTCTTCGGTACAGCCATGTGCGTCCACAATCCGCTGTCCGCCAAAACTCAGAATTGGAAATCTTTCTCCAGTTTTGCCAAATGGTCTGGTCTCCATGACACCCTCCTTTTTATTCAATCATGATCTTTAATATAGCATGAAGAATTACTAATCTTAATCGATAATTACATCTACTTCTTTCTTTTTGCAACCCTTGGGCAACTCTTTTATGTCATTCCGCATTCAAAAAGCCGGGCGTATGATACCCTGTTTTTTCTTGACGCATAAGGCTGACTCCACTATATCTCTTTTTCGAGAAATGATTGGTTAATTTAAATAAATGCTCCC
Organism: Desulfobacterales bacterium; assembly: GCA_050124355.1. Lineage (GTDB taxonomy): Bacteria > Desulfobacterota > Desulfobacteria > Desulfobacterales > JAFDCJ01 > JAFDCJ01. The sequence goes on from JASFFJ010000102.1 coordinate 2,792, forward strand.
CTTATGAATGGTCCAATTAGTTGAAAAAGTGGTTCACAAGCACTGCCTGCGGTTGGATCAGCAGCGTGACCATAGCTGTTTGTTGACTCTCGTAACTATTTTTTCCAATATGCCCGAAGAGAAAATTAACACTGAATCACCCCGGAAGGAGACCGTTTATGCCAAAAAAATACGAACTCAAGCCATCCGATCTCAGATACCTGTTTGACCCTCAAGTATTTAAGTTCAAAAACACCTCAACCGTTCGCCCCCTGGATGAGGTCATCGGGCAGACCCGGGCCGTACAGGCCATCGAATTCGGCCTCAATATGGACAGCCCGGGCTACAACATCTTCGTAACCGGAATCGAAGGGACCGGTAAATCGACCATCGTGCAAGACATCGTCGGCCAACATGCCAAAGCATTGCCACCCTGCTGCGACTGGTGCATGGTCAATAACTTCAGCGACGAATTCTGCCCCAAAAGCATTTCGGTGCCCACCGGTCAAGCCCTGAAATTCAAGAAACAGATGGGCAAGTTCATCGAAGACTTACAAAACGAATTACCCAAAGCCTTTAGCAGTGAGTCGTATCAGGAAAAACAATCGAAGCTAAAAGAAAGCTATGCCGACAAGCAACGGACGCTCTTCAAAAAATTGGATCAGTCCGCTGCGGACCGCCAAATAACGATTCAAAAAACCCAAACCGGGTATCAAACCATCCCTCTATTGGACGACAAGCCGATGTCCCAAGAAGCGTTCCAACAGCTCTCCGAGGAGCAGCGGACGGCTATCGAGGAAAATATTCGTGCGCTGCAGGCGGAGACCGAATCCACTCTGCGGGAAGTTAATAAAATCAACCAGGCCCTGCGGGATCAAATCGAAAATCTCATGGCCGAGGTAACCCTGTTTGTGGTTCGCAACCGGCTTGACATTCTTAAAAACGCCTACAAGGACTCTCAGGACATTCTCAGCTATTTGGATCAGGTACAGGAGGCGATTGTCGAAAATGTAAATGAATTTATCGCCACCGATTCCAAAAGCAGTGCAAGCGATATGGGTCGGTCTTCCCCCGCTCAGTCTGCATTTCTTCGCTATCAGGTCAATGTTCTGGTGGATCGCAAGGGACAAAAGGGTGCGCCGGTGATTTTCGAAACCAACCCGACATACAACAATCTGTTCGGCTATATTGAAAAAAGAGCGGTAATGGGAACCCTCATGACGGACTTTACCATGGTGCAAGCCGGTTCCCTTTTGCGTGCCAATGGCGGATATCTGCTGCTTGATATCGAAGCGGTCTTAAAAAACAACTTTGTTTGGGAAGCGCTCAAACGTGCCCTTCAAAACAAATACCTCCATATTGAAGATATGGCCGCTGGTATGGGATTTGGCACCACCAGCCTGCGTCCCGAACCGATTCCGCTGGAAGTCAAGGTGGTATTAATTGGCAGCTATCATTTATTTCAACTCCTGCAAAACAACGATTCCAAGTTCAATAAAATATTCAAAGTCCGTGCTGATTTTGATCACGAGGTCAAACGCAACGAGGATACCATGCAGCAATACGCCCGATTCATCGCCCGGGTCTGCAAAGAAGATAACCTGCTGCCCTTGACTCCCAAAGGAGTGGCCGCTATTGTCGCGTATGGCGAAAAGCAGGTCGCCGACAAAGACAAGCTCTCACTTAGATTTGGATCGATCCAGGGCGTCTTGAAGGAAGCCGATTATTGGGCACGCAAAAAAAATGCCCGCGTCGTTTCGGATAAATATGTTCAGAAGGCCCTCAAAGAACACCGTTTCCGATACAATCTCTATGAAGAGAAGGTTCAGGAAAATTACGTGGATGAGACCATTCTAATCGATCTGGACGGTGCCATTGTGGGGCAGGTCAATGCCCTGGCGGTCTATCAAATCGGTGATTTGGCTTTTGGACGACCCTCACGCATTACAGCGGAAACCTATCTCGGCAAGGAGGGGATTATCAATATCGAGCGCGAATCCAAACTCAGTGGCAAAACCCATGACAAGGGCGTATTAATTCTTTCAGGCTACCTGGGCCGGACCTTTGCTCAGAAATACCCCTTGAATTTATCGGCCAGCATTACCTTTGAGCAAAGTTACGGCGGCATTGACGGCGACAGCGCCTCCTCCACCGAACTCTACGCCATTTTGTCTAGCCTCTCGGGTGTTCCCATCCACCAGGGGATAGCCGTTACGGGTTCGGTCAACCAAAAAGGTCAGGTCCAGGCCATCGGCGGGGTCAATCACAAAATAGAGGGGTTTTTTGATGTGTGCAAAGCCAAAGGCTTGACCGGCAGTCAGGGGGTGATGATACCCAAAGCCAATGTGAAAAACCTGATGTTAAAAAAGGAGGTCATTGACGCCGTAAAAAAGGGAAAATTTCATATCTATCGGGTGGCTACCATCCAGGAGGGCATCGAAATTCTCACGGGTGCCAAAGCAGGTGCCCCCGACCAGAAGGGAAATTTTCCGCCAACATCCGTTTACGGCAAGGTTCAGGCGAAATTAAAAGAGTATGTCAAGAGAACCTTTGAACTCAAAAAAGAATTCGAATAGCCTTTTAAAACCAATTAAACCGTATGGGGTAGACATGATACGAATTGGCAATGCACCCTGTTCCTGGGGGGTCATTGAAAAAACATACGAGGATAAACGTTCTTATGATTACTTGCGTGTCGTTGATGAAATGCAAGAAACAGGTTTTGACGGCACCGAACTCGGCGATTGGGGGTTCATGCCCACCGATCCGGCGACGCTCAAGGCAGAACTTTCGCGACGGGATCTCAGCCTGATCGCCTCCTGGGTAACAGCGGTGTTGATTGACCCGCAAGGCCATGCCGACAGCGCCGACCGGGCGGTGCGTGCTGCCCGTTTGATGGCCGAAGTCGCCGGTGATCGTCCTTTGATTGTGGTCGGTGATAACCTGTTTGCCTATGAGGTCCGCAATAAAATTGTTGGCCGCGTTCAACCACCGGACAGCATGGATGACAACCAGTGGATAACTTTTATTGACGGGCTCCACCATATTGCCCGTCGCGTTATGGAAGAGGCCGGGCTTAAAACCGTGTTCCATCCGCACTGTGCCACCTGGATCGAAGCCCCGCACGAAATAAAGAAACTGCTCGAGCTGACCGATCCGGATCTGGTCGGCCTTTGCCTGGATACGGGACATTATCACTTTGGTGGTGGTGATCCGGTCGGGGCCGTACACAAACATGCCGACCGCATCCGCCACGTTCACTTTAAAGATTGCGATCCCAGCGTCGCCGCCCAGGCCCGCCGTGAAGGCTGGGAATACAATTTCGCCGTTGGCAAGGGGCTGTTTTGCGAACTGGGTCAAGGCGGAATTGATTTTGCCGCCGTCCTCAAAGCCCTCGAACAAATCGACTACGATGGCTGGGTGGTTACCGAGCAAGACGTGCTGCCAAGTATGGGGACTCCCAAAGAAGCAGCCCAGCGCAACCGCGATTTCTTGCGGAGTATTGGCATGTAATGAAACAGCGTCCGTACATCAGTAGTTCCGAATTTGACGAATCACAAAATTCAGAACCACTGATGTGTCGTAAAATATTTACGCATATTTTTACTATAAATTTTGTAGGTTCTTAAGATATCAAAGCTTTCCGAGAAGATTTTCCAATCGGCGTCAGGAACCCTGAAATTGGAGATACACGACGAATGACCACAATTAATATTGGCGTGATCGGGATGGGCTGGATGGGATCGGCCCATAGCCGTTCCTATAAAGCCGTCATGGATCGTTTTTACGACAAGGGCCTGCGAGCCCGCCTGGTGATGTGCGCAGACGAGGTGGCAGCACGGACAAAAGAAGCCGGCGACCGCCTGGGGTTTGAGCAGTTCACCACAGACTGGCACGATGTCATCAATCATCCCGAAATAGAGGCCGTTGACATCACCTCGCCCAATTTTCTGCACAAAGAGATGGCCCTGGCCGCCATCAGCGCCGGCAAGCATATCTTTTGTGAAAAGCCGGTCGGCCGCACCCCGCAGGAAACCGCCGAAATATACCATGCAGCCAAAGAAGCAGGCGTGTTGAGTTTTGTGGGCCTGAATTACCGCTGGGCGCCATTGGTGCAGTTTGCCCGCAATCTTATCCAGGAAGGTAAACTGGGCGAGATCACTCATTATCGCGGTCGCTTCTTCTCTATGTATGCCAGCGACCCGCTGGGCCAACTGAGTTGGCGCTTTTTGGCTGAAAAATCCGGCACTGGCATTTTGGGCGACGTCATGCCCCACGTCGTTGATATGGCTCAGTTCCTCGTCGATCCCATCGAGCGCGTTTTCGGCAATAGACACATTTTTATCAAAGAACGCCCCCTGCCGGTACCGGGCCGCGGTACCCACTTTAACCGGGGATTGCCGGGCGACCCGACTGGTGAAGTCACCAACGAAGATTACGTCGGGGTGCTGGTGCAGTTTGCAAACGGTGCCCAGGGCACGCTGGAGGCTTGTCGCGCCATTTACGGTCCAAAGTGTGAAATGGCTTTTGAACTCAACGGCACCAAAGGCGCGATCAAATGGAATTTTGAAACGATGAACGAAATGCAACTATATCTGCCTGATCAAACTAACGGACATGAAGGTTTCGTCCGGATTTTGGCCGGGCCTGAACATCCCTTCCACCAGCGCTTCAACCCCGGCCCGGGCATCGGTATCGGCTATGAAGACCTGAAATGTATTGAGGCCTACCACTTTCTGCAATCTATTGTCGACAATAAGCAGATTTCGCCCGGTCTGGAGCAAGCTTATGCGTTTGCTAATGTAGACGCAGCGATCATGCGCTCGTGGGACAGCAACACCTGGGAAGAAGTTAGGCCGCTTTAGATAGGTTATGAAGGCAGCCTATGGCCTGAAAAGTGGCCAGTTTGATCAAAAAAGAAACGTAAAAAAGCGAAGATAAAAATAGGCCAAAAATAAGGAATGGATTCTCATCTTTAAAAGAAAATTGGACAGGATCAACAGGATCATGGGGATAAAACGGCCTTCGGCCGAAAGGGCTCCTCGCCGAAGGCGAAAAAATCCCGTCAATCCTGTAAATCCTGTCTAAAAAAATAAAATCGAATCCATTCCTCTGAAGTTTCATAAGAGCGCCGTCTCTGGCCAAAAAAACGGCCAGTCTGATCAGCAAAGAAACTTCGTGGTTCGGTTCCGAAATCGGTTGCTGTTGGGTTTCGCATTTGGCAATCATACCGGTAACATGTAGGTTGGATTGAGTGCAACGAAATCCAACAAAGCCTGGATTAGGCTCAACCCAACCTACGAAATGTAAAGGGAAACAGGATAAAACCAACCTCAACTTTTTGAAGTGTAGTTTCATATAAGTGGATGTCAGCAAAAGTATGAAAAACAAAGGATTAGCAATGGAAACTTTAATTAAACCGAATTATAACGACAATGTCGTCTTAAATGTAGCGCCCGAGTCGGTCGGGTGGAAGCATTTAAGCTTTAAAGTGGTTGCGCTAAAAGCCGGACAGACTTTCCTTGACCCCACCCAAAACAACGAGATGGCACTGGTGCCGTTGGCAGGTCGGGCTATCTGTACGGTGAGCAAGGAGCGCTTTGAGCTGACCCGCAACAGCGTGTTCGACGGCTTGCCTCACGTCCTGTACGTGCCGCCAGGCGGTCAAATACGGGTTGAGGCCCGGACCGATTTTCAATTTGCCTTGGGCGGTGCGGCCGCCAAAGGTAAATATCCGCTGCGCTTATTCACCCCCGCGGAGATGAAGAGCGAAGTCCGCGGCGGCGACGCCGCTCGGCGCCAGGTTCATCACATCCTGGCCCCTCCGCTGCCTGCCGAACGATTAATTCTGTATGAAGTCTATGTGCCGGGGGGACGCTGGTCAGGCTGGCCACCCCACTGCCACGATGGGTATAACGGCGCACCCTATCTGGAGGAAACCTACTATTGCCGCTTTGACCCCCCTTACGGCTTTGCGATGCACCACAATTATCGGGTCGATTCGGATTTCGTCGAGGTTCTACCCCTGCGTGACGGCGACCTGGCCTTGATAACCCAAGGCTTCCATTCCACTGCCACGGCGCCCAATTGCAATATGTATTTCCTAAACTACCTGGCCGGCGACCTTTGGGACCAGGCACGTGGCACCCCACCGGTGGATGATGAGTCATTTACGTGGGTTAAAGACAACTGGGATAAGAACGTCATGACCTTGCCGGCGTTTGAAGAAAAGAAAGAGGGCGTATAATAAAGGAGCACCCGATGCGGTTGTATGTAACCGGCGGAACCGGTTTTGTCGGCAGCAACATTATCAAGGTCGCCCTGGAGCGTTACAACGCGGCGGTGTTTTCCACTGTTTATTCCAGCTTGCCTGAAGGTGCGCCAGGCCTCGAATATGGTCGGGTGAATATGCTTGACCCTCAACAGGTGCGAAACAGCGTAGGGACCTTTCAACCCAATGCAATCATCCACGCGGCCATATTAAACAACTTTGAACGGATGTATCAGGATCGAACACTGGCCTGGCAAGCTTACGTTGATTCAACCCGCTTCCTTGTCCGGGCCGCCAATGCGGTCGGTGCCAAGATTATTCTGGTGTCGTCTGATTGGGTTTTTGACGGTACCCAGGTGGAGGCCGATGAATTCACCCCGCCCAATCCCATCAATCTCTACGGTGTGCTAAAATTGGTGGCGGAAACGGTGGTGATGGAAACCGCCGAAAACGGGGCGGTTGCACGGGTCTCTGCCGTAAACGGCGTCCACTGGTTTCAGCCCAACTTGCCGCTTAGCCAAAATGTGGGGCTGGGAAACTTGATTCCGGCGGTGGTCAATGCACTGCAACGCGGTCAACGGTTCACCGTCTGGGAGGGCAACATCAATATGCACGCCACTCCCGGCCTGGCCAGTGACTGTGCCGAAATGATGCTGCGCATCATCCAACGGGATTGTCGAGGCATTTTCCATTGCTGCTGTGGCCAGAGCGTCAGCCGTATGGAACTGGCAAACGCTGCCGCAGAAATATTTGGACTTGATGCCGAGCTTTTACAAACCGGGCCGCCGGACTGGACCGGTATGGTCGGGGTGCCCGTCCCTTTCAATACCAGCATGTCTGCCCGATATACCGCCGAACAGCTGGATTACACCCTGCCGAATATCAGCCGGCTTTTGCAGATTTACCACCAACAGCTAGAAACAGGAAGGTTGGAAAATTCAGAACTAAGGAAACGCCATGGCAACCATTAATATCGGTGTGATTGGGCTGGGCCGAATCGGGCGAATTAACAGCCGGTATCTGCTCAGTCACCCAAAGGGGGCACGATTGGCCGCCGTGTCCACGCGACGTCCTGAAGACGCCAAAAAATTCCTGGACTCGGACGACAGCATCAAAATTTACACCGATTACCACGATTTGTTGGCTGACACTGCCATTGACGGTGTCTTGGTTGTCACCCACACCCATACCCATCACGATATCGTCATAGCAGCTGCCGACGCTGGCAAAGCGATTTTCTGTGAAAAACCCATCGCTCTGACCCTAACCCAAACCGATTCTATGCTGGCTGCAGTTGAAAAAGCCGGCGTGTTGTTTCAGGTGGGGTTTATGCGTCGGTTTGATAAGGGCTTTGCCGCCGCCAAGCAAAAAATCGACGCAGGAGATATTGGCACCCCCATTGTGGCATATGCCGTCAGCCGTGACCCCAACTGCCCCGAATCAGACTGGGCGGCACCGTCCAACAGCGGCGGCCTGATCCTTGATCTGGCCATCCACGATTTTGACATGCTGCCTTGGTTGATGCAGGATAAGGTGGAGCGGGTTTATGCCCAAGGCGGCAATCTAACCTGCCCTGAACTGGCAGCGGTGGGCGATATCGACACGGCCATCATAAATATGCGTTTCGGCGGAGGCGGACTGGGATACGTTGAGGCAGGCCGCAACTGCCGCTATGGATACGACATCCGCTGTGAGATTCGCGGCACCGACGCCACGCTTCAAATTGGTGAGTTGCGCGACACGCCAATGGTGGCCCTCACACCAAACGGTGTTACTCACGATGCGGTCGCCTGGTTTGAAGAACGTTTCACCCCGGCCTATCACAGGCAACTTGATCATTTTATTGAATGCATCCGGCAGGACAAACCACCGCTGGCCGGGGCTGCCGAGGCCCGCACGGCGCTTCAAATCAGCCTGGCGGCAACGCGGTCTCACTACGAAGGGCAGCCGGTTGATGTCGCAAAGGTGCGGGACATTGAATTATAGTTAACTCTAACATTGAAAAAATCGGAGGGCTTCAGAGCCAGGCGTCGAGGTTAAAATTACCAAAGCTATTGCTTTGGCAAAAAAAGATTCACCCTTAGACACAAACTTTGAGAAGCTAGCAGTCCGGATTATTCGATGAACGTAGACTTGATCCCCAAACCAACGCGACGATCACTCCTGAATAGTTCAAGCTAGTTCCGGCTTGGTTCCTGGGGTGTGAGACGTCTCCCATAATTAATGACGTCCTGTGTGGTCGGCAAGATGCGAAAGACTTGCGCCTTTCCGTCTTCACCCGCTGTAACGACCATCGAGTTGTTCTGGCTTAGCAACGCGGCGTGCACCTCCGGAAATGGGAGCGGTGAGGCAGTGTAACATGGGTGTAACCAATGAGTTATCGCGTAGCTGTGAAGGGTCACGAGTCGGACGCCACTTTCTGAATCCCAAATTCGAATCATGCCATCCGCTGTGACGGTGATGACCCGGTGTCCATCCCTCCCAAACGTCGCAATTACCTCGTGGCGCCCCGGCAGGAGGCGAGGCTTACACACATCGAAGTGACCCACCTCAACTCCGTCGATCACTCTCAGGGTCCGGGTGGCTCCCGAGAAATCGGTGGTGAGGAGCATTGATGAGTCAGGGCTAAAAGCCAAAGATGTCACTGTGCCCGTCCTGCCTTTTGATACGAGCAGTTCTTGCCCATCACGGGTGTCCCATATCCGCACAGTAAAGTCACGCCCACTGCCGACTGTAGCGATTCTGCGTCCGTCCGGGCTGAAGACAACCGAAGCCACGGGGCCCTGATGGCCTCGAAGAATCGCTGCCTGATTTCCGTCGGTTGTTGACCAGAGCCGAACGGTGCCGTCTTTGGAGGCGCTGGCAAGCTCTCTGCCAGAAGGATGAAACACGATACGCGTCACCTCGTCAGTGTGACCGGCAAAGGTCATAAGCAGTTTGCCGGTTATGTTCCAAAGCCGAACGGAACCATCCTTCGAGGCGGTCGCAATCTCACCGCCAGGGCCAAATGCCGCGTGGTGGACGACATCTGTATTCCTACAGAGCGAGTTAATCTCGTGAGCTGAAGATGCATCCCAAAGCTTGACCGTGCCATCGAAGGCGACGCTAAGTAACCGACTTCCATCAGGGCTGAATTCGACATGCGTGATCGGTTTTTGATGGAATTCGAGCGCAGCGATAAGCCTGCCGAAATCGGCATCCCATAAACGGAGGCTACCGTCGTTCGCCGCCGTAACGAGTCGAGAGCCGTCAGCATTTCCAGCCACGTGAGTAATTCGTTTTCCGTGAAACAGCGTTCGAGACTGAAAATTCCTACAAACCTCCCAGATCGTTGGTACGCCGCCCAACGCCAACGTCACCACATATCGGCCGCTAGGATCGAAAATCGCTTGTTCGATCCGGACGTGAGAATCCCCGAGCAACGCGATTACTCTACCCTGCAAGTCCCACACCCGAGCACCGTTGTCTGCTGCGGTGACAATATATCGCCCGTCAGGACTAAAGGAAGCCTGTGAGACGTTCGGAAACATTGTATCCGTCGGCTTACCTGGAAAAACTCGCAACAATAACTTTTCCTCTCCTGTTGCGGCATCCCACACCCGTGCCGTGCCATCCGCCGAACTCGTCAGGATCAATCGACCGTCCGAACTGTAAACTCCGTGGTGAACCGTACTGGTGTGACCTTGTAGCGTAGCGACCGACTTGCCATCGGAAGCCGCCACTACGTGCACCGTACCGTTGCCTGCCGGAGCGATCAGCCGCGTTCCCTCGGGGTTGAATGCTACGAATGTCTTGTAGTTTGGATCCATTTTCTGTAGCCTGGCCACCTCGGTGCCGTTTGATTTGTCCCAAAGCCGGACTGTTCCATCCCGGGAGATTGTGGCAGCACGATTGCCGGTGGAGTTCAACGTCGCCTGATTCACGGCCATCTCATGACCTCGGAACACGGTCTCCCTCTTTCCAGTCGTCGCATTCCAGACACACGCTGTACCTTCCCTGGAGGCAGTGATGATGTGCCTTCCGTCGCTGCTGAATTCTGCCCAAATAACGTAACCCTCATGGCCGCGAAGCGTGGACAACACTTGACATTGCGCCGCATCCCAAATGCGGGCGGTGCCGTCATTAGAAGCTGTAACAATTCGTGAGCCGTCGGGACTGAATTCCGCGTGCCACAAGGTGCCCTCATGACCGCGGAGCACTTTTATCGGCTCGCCTGTTGCAGTCTCCCAAATACGCGCTGTTTTGTCCGGAGAAGTTGTAACGATTCGTTGTCCCTCCGGATCGAAGGCAACAAACAACACGGGCTGGAGTAAATCTTCGTGTCCTCTGAGATCGGCAATCCTCCGAGGCGAACCCACGCTGTTGATCGCTTCGTAAAGGGCGGCTTCAGCTTCGGACACATAAGGCCGATCTGGGGCCAACATATCATTGGGCAATGCTTTCAGCGCCAGGCGGATGGCTTCATCCGAGTCGCCAGCCTGAAGTCGATCTCGGGATAGATTTGCCAAAATAAATGACTCGTTGCGGAGGGCTTCGTTGCGTCGTTTCTCTGCGATAGCACGCTGGTTTACCGCCTCATCCCTTTGCTGGACCGCCAGGTAGGCGGCAACGCTGGCAATCACCGATAGTGTCAAAAGCCCTACCGCAACCGAGTTCCGAATCAGAATGTTGCGGCGATGCTGGCGTATGTCCTCGCCGATCAGCTCGTCTTTGGCACGTCCGTGGAGCGGTGTGGCAAGATCGGCAACTACTTCTCGGAATAGCGGGTTGCGCAGAGAAACATCAGCTTCGGTTCGGGCCCAACGTAAATCAATCCAAAGCGGTTCCTCAGAAAAAACACCCCGCAAGCACTCCGGAAGCGAGGTCGTTAGTTCCCAGTCAAAGTCGCCTGCGGCTCCATCCCAGACGATCTCGCCGCCGGTAAGTACGATAATGATGTTGTCGCTTGGCCGATTGTGACACCAGAAGTCGATCTCTTTTACAACCCAGTTCGAGTCCGCCGATTCCGGGGAAGCGAGTAGGATGAAATATTCGGATGCAGTCAGCGCTTCTTGGATTGAACTCCACAAACCTGGTGAGGCGGCAAGATTCGATGTGTCTCGGAATACCCTTAGCGCTCGGATTTGCCAAAGGGTTTTTGCGAATCGATGCAAACCTTGCTGCAATGACCGTGCTAAACGATCATCAACCGAGTGGCTGTAAGAAACGAACGCGTCGTAACGTAAGCTTCCTGAAGCTTCTTTCCAACCATTTCGCATCGGCACAGCTTTTTCTTGATCACGCGGCCGCATGTTTTATGACTTTTTCGCTAAAAAAATCAGATAAGGGTAGGAAATAGGACTTTTGAGTGCAAGTATGGCAAAGAGAGGGTTGCGTGTCAAGTTGGGAGTTGATACTTCATCTTGTGAAGGAATAGAAAGGGCAAAACAAATTTTTACCAGATGGCATTAACGTGAGGATAGGAAAGAATTTTACGATCGGCGGTAAGAAGGGTGTATTTTTTTAGCCGCACAGTGGCGGTTATGATCCGATCAGCCGGATCAGCATGAAACGTTTCCGGAAGAGAGTAGGCTTCTTCCATGATATCGAGGTCAATGCTATCTACCCGCCACTTATTCAGACTGACGTAGTGTCTGAACCACTTTTTCCAATGACGATCAATAACGATCC
>JASFFJ010000103.1:0-14668 GCA_050124355.1 Desulfobacterales bacterium
TTTTCGGCTACACCGGCGGCGCCATTATGCCGATTTTTGACGAGATGGAAAAACAAAAATGTTTCAAATTCATTATGTCGCGACATGAGCAAGGTGCTGCCTTCATGGCCCAGGGAATATCGCGCGGATCAGTGGGGACGTCCCATCCTCGAACCGGCGTCTGCATGGCAACTTCGGGCCCCGGTGCCATGAATTTGGTAACTGCAATTGCCGACGCAATCATGGATTCCGTTCCGTTGCTTGCGGTTACAGGTCAGGTCCCTACCGGGGTGATCGCAACGGATGCCTTTCAGGAAAGTGATGTGGTCGGCGTGATGATGCCCCTGACCAAACAGACATACATGCCCCTGTCCGTTGAGGAGATCGAAGAAACCGTTCACGAAGCCATGTATGTGGCTTTAACCGGACGGGGTGGTCCTGTGATTATCGACATCCCTAAAGATGTTCAACTTCAGGAAATAGACAGCACTTATCACTTTGATCCCGATACCTATCAACCGGATCTGCCGGGCTTTTTTTATTCACCGGTTCCGGACCGCAACCAGATCAGAAAAGCGGTGGGATTGATCAACAGAAGCGAACGGCCGATCATCCTCTGCGGCCACGGGGTGGTCACCAGCAATGCCGGCCAATATCTTCAAAGATTTGCTGAAAAAGCCCGCATACCTATTGCGTTTACCCTGCACGGAATTTCGGCGGCTCCCATCGACCATCCGCTAAGCCTCGGTATGGTCGGGATGCATGGCACCGTGGAAGCAAATCGCGCCTTGTTGAACACCGACTTGATCATCTCCTTCGGCATGCGCTTTGATGACAGGGTGACGGGCAATCTGGACGTTTTTGGCATCGATGCCGCGGTCATCCATGTCGAGATCGATCCTTCCGAGATTGATAAAAATGTCAAAACATCGGTAGCCATCAACGCCGACACGGGCGAAGTACTCAATCTACTGTCGAGGGATCCTGAAATTGTTAGCAGACCACGGCGAATCTGGTTCGAACAAATCGATGCCTATCGATCTGAAATTAGGGAGGCCATACAGGAAGAGATTGAAACCGGCATCGGCCGGGAGGGCCAGCTATTAATGAAAAGCATTGTCACCCAACTGTCCGACCTGACAGAAGGCAAAGATATCATCGTCGCCGATGTTGGGCAGCACCAGATGATACTGGCACGGTTTTATAATTTTCAAACCGCCAACAGCTGGTTTACTTCCGGCGGTGCCGGTACCATGGGATGCGCGTTGCCCATGGCCATCGGTATTAAGTTGGCCCGTCCCGATGAGCGTGTGTGGTCCGTCAGCGGGGATGGCGGATTTCAGATGAATATTCAGGAACTTGGCGCAATTATGGAACATGGTGTCGATGTCAAGATTCTACTGATGAACAATGGTTACCTGGGAATGGTTCGGCAGTGGCAAACCCTGTTCTACGATGGCCGCTATGCCGGAACCCCAATGAAAAACCCTGATTTCGGGGCCATTGCGGGTGCCTACCGAATCCCCTATTTACAGGTGACCGAGCTGGATCAAGTGGCCGATGCCATAAAAACGGCGGCTGATCACGAAGGCGCTTTTATGGTGGAATTTTTATGTGACCCCAGTGAGATAATATTGCCGATGGTGCCGGCCGGCGGCGGCATTGCAGATATGATCGTATCCAGATAGACAGGAGAAAAAATGGTGACCGAAACGCATACTAAACGACGTGCCATCCTGATTTTTACCCTGAACCGCTCCGGCGTTCTCAACAAAATCGCCAGTCTGATTCGCAGGAAGATGCGAAATGTCGACACCCTCACGGTATGCGCAACCCAGCAGCCCAGCATTAGCCGAATGACCATTACCCTGCGGGAGGATAGTGACGACAAGATGCTTCAGGTAGCTAAGCAAATCGAAAAATTAACCGAAGTTATTTCTGCCAAGGAATTGGATATCGATCAGAGTTTCTGGCGGGAGGTGGCGATTATAAAATTTGAGGCGAATGATGCCCATCTTGAACAGCTTGGCAAAAACCATGCTTTTGAATTACTCGTCCGTCAAAACAACGAAGTATGTGTTGCGCAGGTAGCGGGAACATCCCAAGTTATAGATAGTTTCATGCGGGAAATCGGGAAAGAAAAAATCATAGAGGTGGCGCGCTCCGGGTTTACGGCGATGGAAAAGTGAGAAGGAAAAAGAAAAACCGGTGAGTCAATATAATAAAAACGAAATCAAACGCAGACGGACCTTTGGCATCATCAGCCATCCTGATGCCGGCAAAACCACCCTGACGGAGAAACTCCTCCTATTCGGCGGAGCGATCCAGCAAGCCGGTGCTGTAAAGGCCAGACATGCCGCCCGGCATGCCACCAGCGACTGGATGTCGATTGAAAAGGAGCGCGGCATTTCCGTTACAACTTCTGTCATGAAATTCAACTACCGGGATTTCGAGATTAACCTTCTCGACACACCCGGTCACCAAGATTTTTCTGAAGATACCTACCGGGTATTGACCGCAGTGGACAGCACCCTGATGGTGATCGACAATGCAAAAGGCGTGGAACCTCAGACTGAAAAACTCATGGAGGTCTGCAGGATGCGCAATACCCCGATAATGACATTCATTAACAAACTCGACCGCGAGGGTATGGTGCCGCTGGATATTCTTGGTGACATAGAAGATAAGCTGCAAATCGAATGTACACCGCTTTCCTGGCCGATCGGTATGGGTAAACGCTTTAAGGGTGTGTATAACCTTTTTCACAAACAGCTGCATCTCTTCAGGCCCGGCGGGGATAAGCTCGGACCCCAGGGGATTGTAATTCAGGATCTTTCGGATCCCACCTTGGATGAACTTCTGGGCAGTCAGGCGGATGAACTGCGGAGTGATATCGAGCTGATTGAAGGCGCGGCAAATCCGCTTGAGATGAACGATTTCTTAAAGGGAAGCCAGACACCCGTTTTCTTCGGCAGTGCCATCAACAACTTCGGCGTCAAAGAGATGCTGGATGCATTTGTCGAAATGGCCCCCCAACCGGGGTCACGAGCCGCTGTCTCCCGTGAGGTTTCGCCCTACGAAAAATCATTTTCGGGGTTTGCATTTAAAATACAAGCCAATATGAACCCTGCCCACCGGGACAGAATTGCATTTATCAGGATTTGTTCCGGGAAATTTACCAGGGGGATGAAAGTCGTTCACCACCGGCTTGGAAAAGAAGTCGCCTTTGCCAATGCGACCATCTTCATGGCCCAGGACAGGGAGAACGTGGCCGAAGCGTTCCCGGGCGATATTATTGGTATTCATAACCACGGAACCATAAAAATCGGAGACACGTTTACGGAAAAAGAATGTTTAAAATTCAGCGGCATCCCGAATTTTGCTCCTGAACATTTCAGACGGGTTCGCCTGAAAAATCCGCTAAAGGCCAAACACCTTCAGAAAGGATTGATTCAGCTTTCAGAAGAAGGTGCTGTTCAGGTTTTCAAGCCTCTGTTGGGAAACGGTTATATTTTGGGAGCGGTCGGTATTCTCCAGTTTGACGTCACCATTGCACGGCTCAAAGCAGAATATGGTGTCGACGCTGCATATGAACCGGTGGATTTTTCTGTGGCCCGTTGGATCGAAGTCGATGACCGAAAAAAAATAGCAGAATTTGAAAAAAAGAATATGGCCAACCTGGCAAGAGATGCGCAAGGTTGCCTGTCCTTTCTAACAACCAGTGAATGGCAGTTGGATTTTTGCATGAAAGAATGGCCGGATATCAAATTTTTCAAAACACGGGATATCAATTAAGGACACTATATGGCCATCGTCGGTATGCGGGATGTGAGCTGGGGATTCGGTGGTCTCCCGCTGTTGGATAATATAACGCTTCAAATTGAAAAAGGCGATCGCAAATGCATAATCGGCCGCAACGGCGTGGGAAAGTCTACCGTGCTGAAGCTTATCAGCGGTGAGCTGATTCCTGATAGCGGTGACGTCTGGCGTCAGCAGGGTATCACCATCGCAGCCCTTGAGCAGGATGTTCCGTCGGAATTTGACGGCACGATCTTCGAAGTTGTGGCCGAAGGACTCGGTGAAACGGGCAAGGCGTTGGCCGAGCACCACCGAATCAGCAGACGCTCCGAGGCCGATACCAGCACCAAATCGGCAAAAAGGCTGAATGAACTGCAGCATATGCTGGATTCCAGCGGCGGGTGGACGCTTTTAAATCAAATCGAAAACGTACTATCGCGAACCCGGCTCAACCCTGAGCATATGTTTCCAGGTCTTTCAGCGGGCATGAAACGGCGCGCGCTTTTTGCACGCGCGCTGGCATCCAATCCGGACCTTCTTCTGTTAGACGAACCCACCAACCATCTGGATATCGATACCATTATTTGGATGGAATCCTATATCCTGCGTCACGTAAAAACCCTGCTCTTTGTTACCCACGATCGGGCTTTTCTGAAAAATATCGCCAACGGAATCATTGAACTGGATCGCGGACGCTTGATTTCCTACGACTGCACTTACGAAACTTATCTAAAACGAAGACAGGTAACCTTACAGGCTGAAGAAAAACAGAACAGCGTGTTCGACAAAAAACTTTCACAAGAGGAAGCCTGGATCAGAAAAGGCATCAAGGCCCGCAGAACCAGAAATGAAGGACGCGTTCGAAGCCTGGAAAAGTTACGCGCCGCTTACCGGGCGCGTCGCGGAAAAATCGGAGATGTCAGGCTGCAGGCCCAGGAGGCCGAAAAGACCGGAAAACTTGTCATCGAGGCCAAAGCCGTGAGTTTTTCCTATCGACAAACCCCTATCGTTCGGAATCTTTCCACCGTCATCATGCGCGGAGACAAAGTGGGTATCATCGGTCCCAATGGTGTCGGCAAGACCACCCTGCTGAGAATCCTGTTAAAGGAAATCAACCCGGAGGCAGGTAGTGTCCGTCACGGCACCCATCTCCAGATTGCCTATTTTGACCAACTGCGGGGCCAGTTGGATGAACAAAAGACCGTTCTGGAAAACATCGCCGAAGGCAACGACTTTATCATTTTTAATGGTCAAAAGCGCCATGTAATCAGCCACCTTCATGATTTTCTCTTCTCACCGGATCGATGCCGCACGCCGGTTTATATTCTTTCAGGCGGGGAGAAAAACAGACTGATGCTGGCAAAACTTTTCACCAGGCCTGCCAATGTGCTGGTGATGGACGAACCCACCAACGATCTTGATGCGGAAACCCTGGAGCTTTTAGAGGAGCAGCTTCTCAAATATCGGGGAACCCTTTTGCTGATCAGCCATGACCGAGCTTTTTTAAACAATGTTGTCACCAGTACCATCGTTTTTGAGGGAGAGGGACGGGTAGCCGAATACGCTGGCGGGTACGATGACTGGTTGATCCAAAAACATAAAAGAAATGACCCGCCGCTGCCCCAAAAAAATGATGGACATAAAATTCGGCAAAAACCAAGGCCCCAGAAACCGGCTAAGATAGGGTATATGCAAAAACGGGAACTCGATCATCTGCCCCGCAAGCTCGACACCCTGGAGTCAAGGCAGAAAGAATTATATAAGGCCATGTCCGACCCCTTGTTTTACAAAAATGACAAAGAGGAGATTGCCCGGATGAAAGCGAATCTCGATCGTCTGGAAAATGAAATCGAGGCGACATATCTTCGCTGGGAAGAACTTGAAAAGATAAGAATCCGTTAATCTGTCGAAGCACCTTCAGCTTAGAATAAAGGAACCGCTGGGCGACAGGCCCGCCAGTCCTCTCGATACAGGTCTGTATATCGACGTCGGATAAACCAGAAAACAGGAGAAGCAATACGTCACTTAGATCAAAAACGTCCCCTATTTTACCCCACCATCGCTCTGTAAACCGGCTTTTAAATGCTGAACGACGAAAACCCACCATCGATCGGTACGACCGCACCGGTGACAAATTTTGATGCTCCGGACAGGAGCCAAATCACAGTGCCCAGCAACTCTTCGGGTTTTCCGTAACGCCTCATCGGGGTGTGTGCCATGACCTGGCGGGCCCGCGGGGTGAGTTCGCCCGTCTCCTGGTCGATGTGCAGGAACTTTAGTTGTTCCGTCATCAGAAAGCCTGGAGAAATGGCATTCACACGAATACCGACTTGCGCCAGATGCACCGCCAACCAGCGGGTAAAGTTGCTGACCGCCGCTTTTGCGGCCGAATAGGCGGCAACCTTGGTCAGCGGTGTCGACGCACTCATCGAAGATATGTTTAACACCGTCCCGGCATGCTTGGGCTTGGACACCATACCCCGGGCGAATATTTTGGTTGGCAGGAATGTCCCCATGAAATTCAAATCAAATACCTTGCGGAACCCTTCAATTTCAAGGTCAAAAAAACTCCTGATCTCCGGATTACCAATATCATTGAACTCCATAAACGCCTTGCCGGTACTGCCATCGGGATGATTACCGCCGGCACCGTTGATCAGGATATCGGGGGCCTCCCACAGCTCGGATATTTTGGCCAAGCAGTCATTCAGGACAGTCTCGTCCAAAACATCGCACTGGAATGCCCGGGCGGTGCCCCCGTTTTGAACAATTGTCTTTTCTCTACGAACGGCATGTTCCCGGTGAATATCCAGGATCGCTACCTTAACGCCAAGATCAGCCAGCGATTCGGCCATGACGCCACAAAGTTCACCGCCGCCGCCGGTGACGGCCGCTACACGACCCTCTAGTCCAAAAAGCTGATTCAAATTGATTTTCATGACAAAATTCTCGCTACCTTTTGTTAGAGGCAATCAGCGAACCAGCAGTGCTGGGGCTATGAGGAGGGTCCCTGGGATAAGCCAAGGCCATCTCTGTTGGTGATCGCTGATTTGAGTCATAATAGTAGAGCTTTTGTGTTTTTTATACAACAAATTTATGGGCTCTTGAGACATATATTGTAACCTAATATATTAAAATGATGATCAAAAATGGACACGTTTTTACTCTTTTACTTTGCATGAGACCGAATTAGATGCTAAATGACGGAGTGCATAAGATCTTAGATACGCCTTTTTGGTAGCAAAGAAAGGATCGGAGATAATTGATCCTGCAAATTATAAGCCGCCCGCATTGATCGGGTTTATACAAATCAAGCATGCCCTCACGGTCACGATAGAACCTTTTGAATTCTCAACGGCATAGCCGGTGGCTTATGAATTGAGTAGGACGGGTTGTGAAATACCCCTGGAAGAGACGTCCTATGAAGATTGCCGTCATATCGGATATACATGGTAACCTGGAAGCCTTGGATGCTGTCCTAGAAGATATAGGCAGTCAAGGCATCGAGAAAATTGTCTGCATCGGAGATATGATCGGATATGGTCCCAATCCCGAGGAGGTTATTCAAAAGATTCGCCGGATCGATGCTTGCTGTACCATGGGTAATCACGAACTCGGCATCTTGTTCAAGATGGAAAGAAATTGGTTCAATCCCAACGTGAGGAAAGGCTTTAGTCTGACGGAGGGATTGTTAAGCCAGGGCAGTCTCGAATTTATAGCTGGCCTGCCCAATACTTATACCCTGAACGACAACCTTTTTGTGCATGGCTTCCCACCGGATTCCGTCAAAACCTACTTATTTGAAAAAGATACCGATGAGATTGCAAGATGGTTTCTGACGCCAGGGCCAAAATTGACGTTTGTGGGGCACACCCACGATTTAGAGCTGGTGACCTGGGATGGCCGCATGGCCGATCGTCATCCATTACTTCAAGATCGGTTGGTGTTGGAGAAACCCAAATATATCATCAATGTGGGCAGTGTCGGTCAGCCTCGTGACGGCGACAATCGCGCCAAGTATGTGATCTGGGATCCGGTTGAAGAGAGCATCGAGGTGTGCTTCGTACCCTACGATATACAGACCACCGTGGACAAGATTATAGAGCGCGGTTTTCCTGAATATAATGCGACGAGGCTGTGGTAAGGATAAACCATGCATATCGGACCCTACAAGGTATTGGGAAGGTTAGGACGCGGCGGCATGGGGAGTGTCTACAAGGTGCTGCGGGAGGACTTGGGTCGCATCATGGCCCTGAAAGTGCTGCAGCCCCGGGAGATTTTGGAAACCATCCTCGGAGCGGAAGAACTCCGGTCCCGTTTCATCCACGAAGCCCGGGCCATGGCGGCGCGCGATCACCGCAATGTCGCTGCTGTCTGGGACCTGGGTGACACGGGTGATACGTTGTTCATGGCCATGGAGTACTATTGCATGAACCTCGGCACACTGATCGGCGAATCCTATATCGTTGAAAATCCCAGCCGTTCCCTCCCCCCCCTCACGGCCCTGGATTACACCCGTCAGACGCTTGCGGGCTTGGCCTGCCTGCACCGGGCTGGCATCATCCACCGGGATATCAAACCCTTCAACCTCATGCTCACCGGCGACGGCTGCATCAAAATCATCGATTTGGGATTATCCAAGGTCCGTGGAGAGGTTCGCCCCACGCCTCGGTCGCTCAAGGTAGGCTCACCATACTATGCCGCTCCGGAACAGGAAAGCAACCCGGAGGCGGTGGATAATCGCGCGGATCTATACTCCGTCGGTGTCCTCCTCCATCGGCTTGCCACGGGATTGCTGCCCGGGGAGGACGGGAGACCCGTCGAGCACCCCCTTTTGAGCAAGATTTGGCAGGATTTTTTCTGCCGTGCTTTGGCCGTCGATGCCCAAGATCGCTTTGCTGATGTATGGCCTATGTCAGAGGCCCTTGATGAACTGGAGGGAGATTGGCTGTCCCGACAGGAGGCCGGATGCATGCTGGAGGAGCCCAAGGATGCGATTGCCGTCCCGGGTCCATCAGATCTGCGGCGTCAGGCAATTAAGACCGGGGTGCGGGACAAGGCTCCCTTTGACTTTTTGGATTCGCTTTTTCGCCCGGAGACCTATCGGACAAATGACTTTTCTTTCCTGTCCGCTGGTGTTTTCGACCGATCCAGTGGTCTGACCTGGGCATCCCTGATTTCATACCTGCCCATGGCCTGGCATGAAACCGACGAATACCTGGCAGCGCTCAACCGGGAGAATCACAACTCGCCCGCCTGGCGCCTCCCCACTGTGGAGGAGCTGGCCACCCTTTTGCACCCCAAGGAGCGTATCGAGGATTTCTGTTCACCGGCCTGGTTCGATCAAAATAAACCCTGGTTGTGGACCGCAGATAGAAGGAGCTTCACCTCCGCCTGGTTTGTAGATGTCGCCAACGGCGCCGTCATGTGGCAGGATTTAACCTGCCGTTTTTACGTTCTGGCTGTGACAGCTTGAAAAATTGACTGTCTGATCAACTAGTATGGGCTTAGAAATTCGAATATCTCGGCCAACGTCTCTTCAGGGGCTTCCTCCGCGAGGTAATGTCCGCAGTCCAATGGCCGGCCGGATACGTGATTGGCTAGTTCCCGCCATGGGCTTAAAACATCGAAAAGCTGCCCCACGATGCCCAGCCGACCCCAGAGGATATGCAAAGGGCAGTCAAGCTTGCGATTCAGATCCAAGCGATCATGCGTCAGGTCAATGCCGGCCGCAGCGCGATAGTCCTCACAGGAGGCGTGAATCGTCTTCGGATCCTTGAAACAACGAATGTATTCTGCCATTGCTTCGGTAGAAAAGGCCGCCTCTGTTTTGACCCCTTTTTGAAACTTTTTATCGAGGTAATATTCAGGGTCGGCTCCAATCAAACGCTCAGGAAAATCGTATGGTTGAATCAGGAAAAACCAGTGGAAATAGCCCCTGGCAAATGACATGTCGGTATTCTCGTACATGAACAGGGTCGGCAGAATATCCATCAGAACGGCCTTTTCAACTCGGTCCGGATGATCGAGGACCATCCGGTGGAAAACCCGCGCCCCCCGATCGTGCCCCACGGCCACAAAGCGCTTAAATCCAAGGGTTTCCATCACAGCCACCTGATCTCTCGCCATGGCTCGGAAACTGTAGTTTTCATGGTTTGCCCCGCCGGCCGGTTTAGAACTGTCACCGTAGCCACGCAGGTCGGCCGCCACCACTGTATACTTTTCGGCTAGAGACGGAGCGATTTTGTGCCAGATGACATGGGTTTGCGGATAGCCGTGCAGCAACAACAGCGGCGGTCCGGACCCCCCGACCCGCAAATGGATCTCGATACCTTCGTCAAGGTTTAAGCGTTCTGTGGAAAATCCGTCGAACATCTTGCCCTCCGTGGTTTATATTGTTTCTTTTGTCGAACCATACCATGTGCTTGTGTTCTCTGTTTTTTTAAATGCCGTGGAATGCGCTTTTGGAATGGCGGAATACTAGCCTTCGGCCCGCAACGCTGACGCCTCTGAGAGGATAATGGGCTTAATGGATTTATATGTTCTTAGGATATTTATTGAAACCAAATATTAGAAAATGATGATCAAAGGTAAATACTCTTTTTATCTTTTTACGTTGCATGAGAGCGATTGAGATACAATCTGTGAAGCTTAGACGATGGTCTGAGTATTTTTCAAAATAATCGATTGCTCTTAATTCATCATTTTTTTCAGAACGAAGTATTTTAAGCCATTCAGAGGCGTAGATATTTCTTGCCCTTTGAGCAGCAAAGTCATATCCAGCGCGACGACCCAGCAATGTGAATGTTTCATCCAATACAAAATTGCTGGTGGTACATGCCTCCCCTTTTTTCTTAATCGAATTCCAGAAAGAATTCGCTTGACCGTGATACTGGTCCCTTGAGAGATGGCGGGCCAGGAAAGCGCCGGTATCAATATAAATCACAATTAATCCTCATATAAGTATTTGTCATGATCCAATGCCAAATCCACGGGTGTTTCGCCTTCAAATACGGCATTATCATTCAAGAAAGAATCATCAAGAAAACCGGCGGGATTGGATTTTAAAGCTTTTTCAAGCGATTCACGGATAAATTCTCCTAGAGATATACCGACTGCTTTTGCGTGCCTGGCGGCGCGTATTTTTAAGTCTTCAGGTATCATCACAGTAGTACGTTTCATATCACACTCCCCATCTTTGCATATACATAATAATGGAGCCATAACTTTTTGTCAACTGAAGAAATTAGAAGAATTTTTAATACTATCATGGCATCCCGGTGTTAAATTTATGCGGCACACGGTCCAACACAAAATTTTCCATTTTTTATCCAACCTGTATTGACTTAGCGATTTGCGCGTGATTTTATGGCTCACCGGTCTGTCTTCTATTCGGCGAAGAGACCTATTTATTATAGTTGGATTTACATTTACCCAAAAAGGAGGATGATTATGAAAAGGAAAATTTTAGGGATGATTGCACTAACGGTTTTATGCACGCTCTGTTTTGGCCTGTCGGCCGGGATTGCAGATGACAAGGTTTACATCAACGGTTTTGATGCAGCCTACCCGCCGTTTACGTTTATCGACAAAAGTGGAAAGCCCGCCGGATTTGATATCGACGCCATCGACTGGATTGCAAAGGAAATGGGGTTCAATGTCAAGCACCAACCGACGGACTGGGCTGCCATTGTTCCATCCCTTAAAGCCAAGAAAATAGATCTGATTGCCTCAGGTATGAGTATTACCCCGGAACGTCAGGAAGCAGTCAATTTCTGCGAACCTTACTGGGAGGTCAAGCAACTGCTGGTCGTCAAAAAGGATTCCCCACTATCCGTAGAAGAAGCGCTGAAACCCGATCGAAAAATTGGTCTGCTGCGGGGCAGCGCCGAATCAAAATGGATCACCGAAAACCTGCTGAAAAAAGGGTATAAGTTCCAGCTGATGCAATACGATACCACTGAAATGGCAATCGAAGAAGTGGCCAACGGTCGCGCCGATGCAGCCACTGTCTCCAACACCGCCCTCAAGGAAGCTGTGGATAAAGGTTTGCCTGTCAAGTCGATCGGAAGTTATGGGCAGCCCGATGTCGACTATGGTTACGCAGTTCGCAAGGAAGACAGCCAATTGCAGGCTACGCTGAACGAGGGGTTGAAGCGCCTCAAGGCCTCTCCCTACTGGGATGAACTGGTTAAAAAGTGGGATATGAAATAAGGAGCCGAAGGTGGACTTGTCGCGGGGCTGGATAGCTGTAATAGAAGGCCTTCCCTATATTCTCAAGGGCGTCTGGGTGACAATGACCGTGGTTGCCGGGGCTTTGGTGGTGGGCATGATCCTTGGAATTTTGCTGTCCATCGCCCAGGTCTACGGCCATCGAATGTTGCGCCGGGTCATCGGAGTATATGTCTGGTTCTTCCGTGGAATTCCCTTGCTTGTGCTTCTTTTTTTATTTTATTTTGGACTCCTGACGGCCCTCGAAATAGAACTCTCACCATTCACCGTGTCCATTATTGTTTTAGGCCTCATTAGTTCTGCATACCAGTCTCAGATATTACGGGGAGCCATTCTAGCCCTTCCGGAAGGGCAGTTAAAAGCAGCCCGGGCCATCGGGATGAGCGATCGCAAAGCCATCATTTTCATTATTCTGCCCCAGGCACTGAGATTGTCCATACCGGGCTGGACCAACGAATACACCATCATCATGAAAGATTCCGCGGTGACCTATGCTCTTGGCGTCGCTGAGATCATGGCACGGGCAAATCATGTGGCATCCAGAACCTATCAGCATTTTTGGATTTATATTCTGGCAGGCTTCATCTTTCTGGCACTGACCTACATCGGTACCAGATTGTTTAACCTATTGGAAAACAGGGTAGCGATCAAAGGGTATGTTCGATAACAAGGACCGTATAATGACTGAAGAGATTCCGGTGCTGAGAGCCGAAAAAATAATAAAGCGCTACGGCGCAACTGAGGTTCTGAAAGGAATTTCCTTCGAGCTCTATAAAGGCGATATTAAGGTTGTTATCGGCCCTTCGGGTAGCGGAAAAAGCACGCTCCTGCACTGTACGAATTTTTTGGTTGCGTTTGACCAAGGGCGGATCTGGTTGAATGAAAAGGAAGTCGATTACGCTAATAAAAGTGAGCTTTATGCTTACCGTCAAAAGGTGGGGATGATATTTCAGGATTTCAATCTGTTTGACCACCTTAGTGCGCTGCAAAATGTTCAAATCGGACTCGTACGGGTAAAGAAGTTGCCTAAAAAGCAGGCAAGGGCACGCGCCATAGATGAGCTGGAGCGTGTCGGGTTGGGGGAACATATCGCTAAATATCCGGCAGAGCTTTCAGGAGGGCAAAAGCAGCGGGTTTCCATTGCCAGGGCACTGGCGATGGATCCCGACGTGATGCTGCTCGACGAACCGACGTCGGCGCTGGATCCTGAATTGATCGGCGAAGTGCATGTCGTGATCCAGGATCTTGCCGCAGGCGGAATGACCATGATGCTTGTCACCCATGAAATCGGTTTTGCAAGTATTTTGGCTAATGAAATTTTTTTTATGGACGATGGCGTTATTTTGGAAAAAGGCTCTCCTCAGAAAATCCTGTCAAACGCCGAATGTGAACGAACCCGGGAATTCTGTACCCGAATTAAAAATCTGCACCAGGGCGCTGGGTGAAACTTCAAGAAATGACAAATAACAATTGACGAATTCTCGTAAAAAGTCAATTCTTCCGATTTAAGGTCATTCCGGCGAAAGCCGGAATCCAGTAAATTCAGAGGGTTCCGGATACCGGATCCGTTATCCCGGACTTGATCCGGGACCAGCATGACGATAAAAGAACTTTTAACAAAACCATCAAAATTTCTTTCTCAATTGGGCCGGACGCTCGAGGCCAGCTTGCCCGCTCGTGTAAAACTATGGAAGAGCTACAATTTATCCGCCAGGAAGTAATGCCGGCGATGCTCAGAGGAGCGTGGGTCAGTATCCAGCTGATTGTGCCGTCAGCCGTTTTCGGGCTGTTGCTTGGCATTCTGTCCGGGGTGCTCAGAGTATACGGAAACCCAATTCTAAAAGGGCTGGCCGGTCTTTATGTGCTGATATTCAGAGGTTTTCCTTTGCTGATACAGCTTTATCTCTGGTACTTCGGCCTGGCACGATTCGGGATCTATTTTTCCCCGTTTACCGCGGCGGTCATTGGCTTTTCCCTCTGCAGCGGCGCCTACCATTCCGAATATGTCCGTGGTGCTCTGAATTCGATTAAAAAAGGACAGATGCTCGGTGCCCAGTCTCTCGGTTTCAGCAAGATGCAAGCGGTTTTCTCGATAATTCTGCCCCAGGCCATCCGGCGAGCCCTCCCCGGCAGCGGGAACGAGCTCATCTACTTGATAAAATATTCTTCACTGGCATACATGGTCACTTGTATCGAACTCACCGGAGAAGGAAAAATTCTGGCCTCGATGTTTTTCAAATACACGGAGGTCTTTTTTATTGTGGGAATTGTTTACCTCACCCTGGTATCCATCGCGACGTGGTTTTTAAATACAGTGGAAAAACAGCTAAGTATACCTGGGTTTGAAAGTCCTCGAGTATGATGACAACATTGATGACATTGCCCCGGCTTATCCGTCCTTCTTATTGCTTTTGTTAAAGGTGTTTGGTAGTCAGCATATACGCATGAATATTGTATTAATTTAGATGAAATTGAGCATCAATGTCATTTAATAATATCAAGTACTGGTGGGAACGGCTTCCAGCCGCGAAAAAAAGTCGTTCTAAAGCCACTATTGTCTAATCGCGGCTGGAAGCCGCTCCCACAAGCACAAGCGTATACATTACCATTATTGAATTTACTTAGGTATCTATGAAGTCTGTTTTTCGACCGAACGGGT
>JASFFJ010000104.1:0-14660 GCA_050124355.1 Desulfobacterales bacterium
CAAGCGATCCGGCAATCGCCGCCTTGGTGTTGGTTCTGCTTACGCTGGCCGGCGATACCTGCTATTGGTTGTATCAACGCTTTGGCCATACAGATCTCAGGGTCACGGTCATCGATGTCGGACATGGCAGCGCCTCCTTGCTGGAATTTCCCGGAGGCTATACCATGCTGATCGACGGCGGTGGATTCGCAGATAATGCTGCCTTTGACGTGGGCGCGGCGATTGTGGCGCCGCTTCTGTGGAAAAAGAAAATTAGAACCGTCGATACCCTGATTCTCTCTCATCCGAACAGCGATCATCTCAATGGGTTAATCTATATCGCCAGGTACTTTCACGTAAAAAACGTATGGACCAATAGTGAAACACACGATACATTGGGTTACCAAACCTTAATGGGTGTTATCGCAAACCGCAAGATTGTTTTGCCTTCATTTGCTGATATGCCGCGAAGCCTCTGGGTCAATGGTGTCAAACTGGATTTTTTGTATCCTCCCCAGGGCTATTTAAAGCGGAAGGAAAAGGAAGGTTGGCGCAATACGAATAACAATTCACTGGTCGTGAAAGTATCAATGGGATCCAGGTCCTTTCTTTTCCCCGGAGATATCATGGCGGCAGCGGAAGAAGAGCTTGTCGGCATGGCCGGGAGAAAATTAGACAGCACGGTCCTCATTGCACCGCATCATGGTAGTCGCTCTTCAAGCAGCACGGCATTCTTAGGGGAAGTGAATCCAGAGGTGGTCGTTATATCTTGCGGCCGCCGAAGCCGATTTAAATTACCACATCCCACAATATTACAGAAATATCAACACAACGGATACGCAATCTTTCGTACCGACCTCAATGGAGCGGTTTCATTGTCGACAGATGGTCAGCAGCTCGAGATAAAACCATTTTTTGAAGTTTCAACTTCCAACCCTCAAGCTCTGAGCCGATTTCCATGAAGAAATTTGTTATTTTCCTATTCATCGCATTGGTTCACTTCGGGCTGAGTGTCATGATTATGCCGCTAACCATGTCTGTTGCGGGCGCCTTGAATGCGGCGCAATCGGCATCGACAATGGGGCTGAAGACGCTTGTCGCGGTAACCCGCATACTGCATTTTCCGGTCATTTCTTTGTCCTGGTATTCGAGACAGTGGTTTCCGGGAAACTGGATCCGCCTACCCATCTTGATCAACAGTTGCCTATGGGCCGCTGGAATTTTATGGTTGGTTATCGTTTGTAGGAAGATGCGGGGGAAGTTGTATTAGTTTGGCTATTAAGGATCACGGCTCTTTGCGAGACTGCACTCGGAGAAAGTGGCCCCTTGTTAGTTGAAGATTGAAGATTGAAGATTTAAGGTCCACCTACGGCGAGATCAATTATCAAAAAGAAAAAGGGCATAAAAAGGCAGAGCGAAGCGACATCCACAAATATTCGATTTTCAATCTTCAATCATTGGGTTTCAGTCCATGGCCTCCAACACTTCATATCCCTCCTTTTCAAGTGTCATTTTGATGGCCCCTGTGTCGCAAGCCCCAAGTCTGAAAAAGTAAATTTGCCGGCCTGTCTGTTGGGCCGTCCTACCGACATTGATAATATCTGCGCCCGTTTCGTTGATAATCTGCAACGCTTTTTTAAAGCTATTCGGCCGATCATCGATGACCACATCGATACGGGAGGTTGATGAAAGGATGCCCATCATGTCGATAAAAGCGCGCAGAATGTCCGTGGCCGTTATAATCCCGGTCAGCCGACCGTCCTTGACGACCGGCATACCGCCGATTTTGTGATTGTAGATGAGTTGGGCGGCAAATTCGATATCATCGTCCGGACTGACCGTGACGGGATCTTTAATCATTAGGTCCTGCAGGTTCAGATCCCCCAACATGGAAGGAATAAGCCCTTGTTTCAAATCTGCCAGTGTGATGAATCCCTGGAGCATATCGTTTTTCGCAACCACCGGTAGGTGACGTATCGAATTGATTTTCATCAACTCGATAGCCTCACTGATAGATGCTTGTGCCGTTATGGTAATTGGATTTGTGACCATTAACGAGTGGATTTTCATGACACGATCCCCCTAGGAATGAAGAATTCCGATTGTCGAATGCCGGATGTTGATTGATGGTAGACTATTGGCCATTTGTTGCTATTTAGCGGAAAGCCTCGTAAAATACAAGGACAAGATTGGTTGAAATCCTTAATTCGTCATTCGTCATTCGTCATTCGTCATTTGTCATTTCCTCGCCTTCCTGGGTATATAGCTGCAAAGTGGTTCTTCTGCTAAATAATCACCGGTGGCCTCAAAGGCTCTGGCCCGGCAACCACCACACACCCGATTAAATTCACACGGACCGCACTTGCCTTGGAGTCTGTCATAGTCGCGTAATTCCGTAAATACCTTGGAATGTCGCCAGATATCGGCAAAAGAGCGTTGCCTGACATTGCCGCAGTCTGCCGTCAGAAATCCACAAGGCTGAACATCACCCCGATGGGAGATGAAGCAAAACCCGATGCCACCCAGACAACCTCGCGTAACTGCGTCCAAGCCATGGGTTTTAAATGAAATCGACTTGCCCTCTTTTTTAGCACGCTGTCTGAGGATTCGATAATAGTGTGGGGCACAGGTGGCCTTAAGGTCCAGCGGAGTTTTGTCCTTCTGGTCATAAAACCAGTTTAAC
The DNA here is from genome assembly GCA_050124355.1 of Desulfobacterales bacterium. Classification (GTDB taxonomy): domain Bacteria; phylum Desulfobacterota; class Desulfobacteria; order Desulfobacterales; family JAFDCJ01; genus JAFDCJ01. The sequence continues at coordinate 2,663 of JASFFJ010000104.1, forward strand.
GTTTGCTCATATTCGGCGGCGCTTATTTCCGTGTCAACGATATATTTGCCGCGACCGGTGGGAACCAGTAGAAAAATATGGTGGGCGACCGCACCTCGTTCGACGGCCAGTTGCTGGATTTTGGGAATCTGATCAAGGTTTGTTTTGGTAATCGTCGTGTTCACCTGAAAATCCAATCCGACTTTCTTGGCAATTTTCATGGCATTGACGGCACCTTCGAAAGCACCGTCAACTTTTCTGAAATTATCATGGCTTTGGGCTGTGGCACCGTCCAAGCTGATACTGATGCGCTTGATACCGGCGTCCACCAATTTGTTGGCAATATCTTCGGTGACCAATGTTCCGTTGGGAGCCATAACCATTCTGAAGCCTTTTTGGGTACCATAGGCGGCGATATCGAATATATCGTCACGCAGCAGGGGCTCTCCGCCCGTTAGGATGATAATCGGTTTTGCGATCTCACCGATTTGATCCAGGAGCCGGAACGCTTCGGCCGTGTCGAGTTCCCCGGTGTAGGGACCCGTGGTTGCCGAGGCTCGGCAGTGGACACAGGCAAGATTGCAATTGCGGGTTGTTTCCCAGGCCACGAGACGCAATGCAGCTTCTCCGCTGTTACGGTCGGCGTGGGCGGTATGGTTAGTTGATTTAAGATGTTGGGTTGTCATACTTCAGTTCTTTTCATTTCGTTTACAATTGGGCCAAATTAATTAAAAATCAGCGGCAACCAGCAGAGGTGGCGCGACATCTAGCATGGGCCATTCTTATGCCCTCACCCCAAGCGCTGATGGTGGTCGCTGATTTCAGGACTGCAGCACCTGAGCCGCTTCGATGGCAAAATAAGTCAGAATAAGATCCGCTCCGGCACGTTTGATGGCTGTGAGCGTTTCCATCATTACTTTTGAGCCGTCAATCCATCCCAATTTTGCGGCCGCTTTTACCATGGAAAATTCACCGCTGACATTGTAGGCCGCCACCGGAAGATCGATTTCCTCGTGTACGCGGTAGATGATGTCCAGGTAGGCCAGGGCCGGCTTGACCATAATAATATCTGCACCTTCCTCGATATCCAGCGTGACTTCCCGGATGGCCTCCAATGCATTGGCCGGATCCATCTGGTAGGTTCTGCGATCGCCGAATTTGGGTGCAGAATCGGCGGCTTCACGAAACGGTCCGTAATATGCCGAGCAATATTTGGCCGCATAGGACATGATTGGGACCTGATTCAATTGGTTTTCATCCAGAATTTCACGGATTTCACTAATGCGGCCGTCCATCATATCGGAAGGGGCAACCATATCGGCCCCGGCCTCGGCGTGTGACAGTGCCGTACGGGCTATTAGATCCAACGAAGCATCGTTATCGATAATATTGCCCTTCACAACACCGCAATGTCCATGATCTGTATATTGACACAGACACACATCGGTGATGGCAACCAGATCCGGCAATTTTTTTTTCAGCGCTCGCGTTGCTTTTTGAACAATGCCGTTGTCAGCATATGCCTCGGTGCCAAGGGCATCTTTTTTTTCAGGGATGCCAAAAATAATAACTGCGGGAACTCCTAAATCATAGGCCTGTTGCGCTGTTTTCAGAAAATGGTCTACGGACAGATGGAAATGACCGGGCATTGATGGGATCGGATTTTTTACGTCTTGGCCGGCAGTTACAAACAGAGGCAAGATAAGATCGTTGGGCGATAACTGTGTTTCGCGGATCATGCGTCTCAGGTTTTCACTTTGCCGTAAACGTCGGGGTCGGTAGTCTGGAAATAACATTGGGCACCCTTCTTTTAATTCATTGCGGCCGAAGCAAGAAAATCTCTACTGGGATTGGCAGATTCGCTATTCGGATAAACCGGAAATAACAAATTACAAGCACCAAATAACAAATAAATTCCAAATTGCAAATCTCAAATAAGATTGAACGCCAATTGTTTGGAATTTTGAATTTCGGTCATTGTGATTTGTTTGGTATTTGCGATTTGCTATTTGAAATTTATAATTGCTGAAACACTGAAACCTTACGTTCCTTACAAAATGTTGTCAGAAAAAAATGACCTAAAGACCTAACCGCAGTGTATTGGGGTATGTGTCAGTGCAATTTCTTCATCCGTTAGATAACAGGCGGGATCCGGCGCCCAGATATCTCCGCTGACCGCTTCGGCCCGCACCCTAAAATTACCACCGCAAACATCCAGCCAATTGCACGTCGCACATCGTCCTCTAACATGTTTTTTCTTTTCTTTCAGCTTGCCCATCAGTGTTTCGGAGGTGTCCATCCAGATTTGGGAAAAGGGTCGGTCTTTGACATTACCAAAACTGTGGTGACGCCAGAATTGATCGGCATGCACTTCGCCATCCCAACTGACGCATCCGATACCACGGCCGGAATTGTTGCCTTCATTCCATTTTAGCAGCTCCAGGACTTCTTTAGCGCGGCTCGGATTTTCTTTCAACAGCCTCAGATAAATGTAAGGACCGTCAGCATGGTTATCCACCGTCAGCACTTCTTTGGGTTTGCCTTTGTTAAACAACCGTCTGGTTTCGTCAATAATAAGATCTAAAGCGGCCCTGCTGCCTTCATGGCTCAAATCTTCATCGATCAGTTCGCTTCCACGGCCGGCATAAACGAGGTGGTAAAAACAGACCCTGGGGATATCCATGTCTTCAAGGAGTTGGAATATTTTTGGTATTTCGCTGACGTTAAATTTATTGATTGTAAAACGAAGTCCAACTTTTATTCCTGCGGCCTGGCTGTTTTTGATGCCTTCCAGGGCAGACTTGAAGGCGCCGCTGACGCCCCTGAATCGATCGTTGATTTCCTCCATTCCGTCCAAACTGATACCGACATAAGACAACCCGATTTTTTTCAAATTACGGGCTGTATCAGGCGTTATTAGCGTGCCGTTGGTCGAGATTACCGCTCGCATTCCTTTTTCCACGGCATAGGCCGCCAGCTGCGGTAGGTCTTTGCGCACGAGGGGTTCACCTCCCGAAAACAGCATGACCGGAGAACCAAACTCGGCAAGGTCATCGATCAATTTCTTGCCTTGATCAGTGGACAACTCATTGTCAAACGAAGTATTTTTCGCATGGGCGTAACAGTGGACACACTTCAAATTGCATCGTCGCGTTACGTTCCAGACTACGACAGGACGCTTGTCCTTGGAAAATTGCAGCAAATGAGAGGGAAGCTTGGAGGAATCGCGGCCATAACGAAGTGCATCGGAAGGCTCGACAGATCCGCAGTAAAGTTTTGATATGCCAATCATGTCTGTTCTATTTTATCCTTGATCAGATTGCCGATATAAACATCCGGGTCCAGTAAGGCCTGGCGGGTGATGAAAAATCGGTTGCGACCGATTTTTTCCCGGGCCAGTTTAAGGCCGTGCTGAAAATCCTGATTTATTTTTTCTTCAATTATGTTGATCTCGACGAAAGTTTCTACCAACTGTTCAATGATAAAATCAATAGCGTCTTCCTCGAAAACAATGTTGATATCATGGTTTTTAAAAAAATACAGTTCGATTTTTTTAATTTTGTCGTAATAGGATTTTATCTTCTCTATAACATTGCCGATATCCATGGTGTTATTGACATAACATGCGGCAACCAAATCAATACGTGACTGTGTCAAGGTCAAGCTGTATTTCTCAGCCAAATTCGTTTTGTTACTTTTCAGGTATTCCCTGATACTTTCTTTTTCCTGCTGTTGCAGCCGATGAAAAAGTTCGACCGTTTTTTGCTTCTGATCAGTTACGGTCAGTGTTTTAATTGATGCCTGCGGGCTTTCGAGAATATTCGCGGTGGCAGGGAATTTTTTTATGTCGGTCGACGGCAATCTTCTTTCATACTCAAGCAATGCTTTTTCAACTGCGCTGACCAAACCCCTGGCACCGGTATTTTCAGCAAATGCATAAGTTGCAAGCTTTTGCAGCAACCTGTCCTCAAATTTTATCTCGATATCGTAGGCTGCAAAATCAAGTTTTTTCCCCAGGATGATGGGATTGTTGGGGTTTTTGAGAATGCAGTACAGATCATCTTCGGTTAAGTGCTCAAAAATAGCTCGAACCGGCAAACGCCCGACGAATTCCGATTCAAATCCGAATTCGATTAAGTCTTCGGAACGAATTTTTTTTAAAATATCAATCTGTTCCCCGGCTTTTTTTATGCGGGCGCCAAATCCAATACCTTGCCTGGAAAGTCGTTTCTGGATGATCGGCGCCAATTCCATAAACGCGCCGCTCATTATGAAAAGGATGTTGCCGGTATTGACCGAACGCTTATCGCGCTTGCCAGTTTTACGAAATTGCTCGATTTCCTGAATCATCGAAATAGGGTCATGGGGAACTTTCAGGTCGACGTCGGTCTCCTCCATCGGCTTGAGCAGTGCCCGTTGCACACCGGTGCGGGACACATCGGCACCGATCAAGTTGCGACTGGACGCGATTTTGTCAATCTCATCGATATAGATGATTCCATATTGAGCCAGCTCAATATCATCGTCGGCTTCGCGCACCAAGTCCCTCACAAGATCTTCGACATCTCCGCCGACATAACCCGTTTCGCTGAATTTGGTGGCATCCCCCTTGACGAAGGGTACACCGATTTTATCTGCAATCAATTTGATGATATACGTCTTGCCGACACCGGTGGGTCCGATCATCAGGACGTTGTTCTTAATGCTACCGACCATATTTTCGGTGGAATCACCTGATTCCTGGGCGCGTTTAATTCGATTAAAATGGGTGCAAATTTTGGTTGCTAAGATAGCCTTGGCATTATCCTGTTTGACGACATACTGATCGAGGTAGGCAATGAGTTCTTCCGGCTTTAAGTCAAAAAATATGTTTTTATCACTTTTTGGTGGTTCTTTGGTCTTGTCCAAAGCAGCTTCCTGTGTAAGAACCATCGGCGATACAATTTTGACATTATCGCCGAACTTTTTTGACAGAAACTCACTGATTTCTTTTTCCAGTTCCTTGGGATTTGGTATTTTTTCACTGTGTAATTTCATAGTGCTAAAGTATAAACATGCTTGATCAGAAATGCAAGTGGAGAGCGTCATTTGAAACGTTTCCAAAATTTCAATTTTATGAATGATGGGATCGTATTTGGTGGGTGATGGCAATTGCAGAGATTTTTTGATAAGTGAGAAATAGGAACATCATACATATCACATCGAAGTTTATGCAGAACAACGGGCGAATGATGGGGGCTCTATGGGAAGGACTTACCCCCGTTCGAGGGAAATAGGAGGCGTAATGGTCGAAATTCGTATTCAAGAGGACATTTTCAGAAACTATCCCACCTTCCGAAGGGGAATCGTGGTCGCGAAAGATTTACAGAACAAGGGCCATTCAGGAACTCTGGCGGCGATGCTTGCGGACACCATCGCGAACGCTGCCAAACATCCTATCGACATAAAGTCCAATCCACGCACTGCTGTTTGGAATGACGCCCATCGGCTGTTTAAATCCAACCCGAATAAGTTTCCCCCCGCTCACTGCGCTCTTTTAAAGCGGGTCCAGAAACCAGGAGCCCAGATTCCCTTCATCAACAGAATCGTTGCCATTATGAACTACAACTCAATTAAATCTGTAACACCAGTGGGCGGCGACGACCTCATGCATGCGGGCCAATGCTTGGAGCTACGATATGCGACCGGCAGTGAGAATTTCACTCCTCTGGGACGTTCTGAACTCAGGCAGCATCCTAACCCCGGTGAGATCATATATGTAACTTCAGAATCAAACGAGGTGATGTGTCGCCGCTGGAATTGGCGAAATGGGCATATAACCCGTATTACAGAGGAATCCCAAGCGATCGTTATGAATATCGACGTGCTTGGTGAACAGAGCGAAGCCAGAGCCGTTGAAACCCGCGACCGCGTGGCCGAAATGCTGAGGGAATTCTGTCTGGCTGACATTGATACGACGCTTCTGACACCGACTCATTCGCTCTATCGGCTTGCAATTTAGCTTCCATCCACAAATGGTCTTTTTGCCCCTTCTGAGCGTCAACCTGCGCGCTTAATTGAGCGGGCCCGGTGAACTAGCTGCCACACAAGCGCTTGATATTCTTTATTGGATATCAACATGTCAGGGCGGACCAAGTGATAGCGGTGTTAAAAATGCCTCCGGCAGAATAGATGGAAAGATATATAGGCATACAAAGACCGACCCACCCCAAAAAAGCAACGTGAGAATCGAATAGAAAACCAACAATCTTTTGTCCATAAAAGAACTGCTTTTGCTGTTGTACAATTCATCGATATGCTTTTGGCCTTTTCTAACAAAGTCCTTTACATAGAAGGGAACACGCTGGGTAGACAAGTATATTTTGAAATCCTTCTCAATTCTATCCGCCGGAACACGCCATTCCTCTGCAGATATACAGAACGTATCATACACGCTGATGCCGGCTGTCAACGTAATCTTTTGTAAATAATTTTCTGTTATTAGCTGATCGGATTGACCATTTTTTTGGGTGCTGCGCAAATGGGCTCGAATCAGGTACCAGACAATCATTACCGAACCGACGGCGCCGATGGTATTCATCGTAAAATTTAACATGATTCTTCTCCTTATTTAAAAGAATAAGGCACCAGAACCGGAAGGCAAGGGGAAGTTCGCGAGCAAAAGGGGTGGTGGACAGCACCTAAACGTTGTGGTTGGAATCCGCGGAGACAGTGCTGCCTGATACTGTTGATCATTCATCGAGTAATCGTATGGTGTTGGATCGATTCGTGTTATTTTTGGTGCATCGATAAATTTAGTTAACTATTTAGATTAAGTACAGGTCTTGAAATGCATGTCACGATCTAATATAAAAGAGGCATTAAAAAAGTCAAGGCAAGATAAACCGTTTAGGAGCCGTTAATGAATCCATTTTCTTTAATGGGCAGCAATGAGGTTTCCTTCGGCCTCAATCGCGTCGAACAACTGGCAGACGACATCGCCGGGTTAGACCCAAAATCTTCCCAAATAATGGTGATCGGTGATGTCGGCATTGCCCGAGCCGGCATCCTGGATCGCATCCGGTCGATATTGGCGTGGTCCGAATATGATGTGACAGTGTTCAGCGAGCTGACGGGCGAACCGCAGGCCGCCGTCATCGACCAAGTGGCAGCGGTGTTGCGCCGGCTTGACCACCCCGTTGTGGTTGGTGTTGGGGGGGGATCGGCCCTCGATGTTGCCAAACTCGCAGCTGTCATTGCAAAAGATACGATTTTAGCCGAAGATTATGCTCTCTGTGCCCGTCCTTTACCCCAACCCGGATTGAAAAGGATCCTGATACCCACGACTGCCGGGACCGGATCTGAAGTCACGCGGACTGCCGTATTCACAACCTGCAAGGAAAATAAGGTGTGGGCCTGGGGACATGAACTATTGCCGGAGATGGTGCTGTTGGATCCCAGTTTGACGGTGAGCTTACCGGCTGAAATAACCGCCGCCACAGGGCTGGATGCCATGGTGCACGCCATCGAGGCCTGCACTTGTCAAAACAGGAATCCTATGGCCGATGCGTTGGGGTTGCATGCCATCCGTCTGGCCGGAAGGCATCTCCTGGACGCCATCGAAAAACCCGCAGACATCGAGGCCCGCAGCGGCATGCTCGTCGCCTCAACCCTTGCGGGATTTTCGTTTGCTCAAACCGGAACCGGCGGCGCCCATGCCATTGGTCATGCGCTGGCCACCATTGCGGGTATCCCCCACGGTCGTGCTGTTACCATCGGTATGGAAGCCATTCTACCATGGAATGCCGCGGCTTACCCCGAGGCCCATGCTGCCGTGGCGCAAGCACTGGGAGGTGAGAGAAAAGCCGATCAATGCGATCCGGCCTTTAAGGCGTTGGTCGACCAAGCTGGAATCGATCGGTCCCTGTCCGACAGTGGTATCGAACCGGAAGACTTGGCCCGTGTCATGATGTCCCCGGAGAACCTGCCCATGATCCAGAACAATGCCCGCCTGATCTCGGCCCACGACGCAATCGAGCTGGCCCGATGGATCCTGATTAAATAAAGCGACAAAATCATTGCCGGCGGTGATGACGCAGCCAGTGTCTGTGGAATTTTAGTATTAAATCCAGATAATAACATCGCACTTGGTCAATTCAATTGGAGCTCAATTTGATGGTTGCCAGGTGCAGAAAATCAAGGCACTTGATTTTTACCTGATAAACCAGTATGCTACGAAAGCAATTTGATATTGACCTGGCCCGGTCAATCGAAATCTGCAATTGATGTTTCAACGTTCAGCTGAAAAAGATTCAATCAATTGCTGGATGGGCATTCCGACTCAGGAAACAAGCATCCGAAAAGAACGGATAACCGGTCGGAAATGTTTACGGGCAAGTCATGTTTCATTCACACCAACCAAAAAAGGAGGGTAGTATGACCACATTGGACCGTTTAGAAAAGCTGTTTGCAGAAGGAAAAATCAACCGCAGGCAATTTTTAGCCCGGGCAGCCGCCCTTGGATTGACAGCAGCCGTATCGCCGGCCTTGCTTTCCCGACCGGCCAGGGCCGCGGCGCCTAAAAAAGGTGGGCATTTTATCCATGCCATCACCGGAGGCTCTACGACCGACACGCTGGATCCAGCCACCCACACGTCCAGCTGGAACATTAATGTGGAATTTCAACTGAGAAACTGCCTGGTGGAGATCGACGACAAATTTCAACCCCAGCCGGAACTGGCTGAAAGCTGGGAATCTACGCCGGATGCCAAGCGCTGGATTTTCAATTTGCGCCAGGGCGTGGAGTTTCACGACGGAAAGTCGCTGGATGCGCAGGATGTGATCTACACCATGAACCACCACCGGGGGGAAGATTCCAAATCGGCTGCCAAACCCTTCCTAGCGCCCGTAACGGATATCAAGGCCGACGGCAAGCATCGCGTGATTTTCGAACTTAACGCCGGTGTGGCCGATTTTCCGTTTATTATGTCCGACTACCACCTGGCCGTCTTTAAGGATGGCACCAAGGGCCCGGAATTCGAAAAAGGAATCGGTACGGGAGGATACATACTTGAGAAATGGGAGCCGGGGGTGACCGCCATCACAAAACGGAATCCAAATTACTGGAAGGAGGGCCGCGCCCACTTCGACAAAGTGGAGACCCTCAGTATCAATGACGTCAATGCCAGGACCAATGCCGTCAAGACCGGGCAAATTCACTTTATGGACCGCTGCGAGCGTAAAACGGTCCACTTGCTGAAAAGGGTAAAAGACATCGAGATTTTGGCGGTGACGGCTACCTTCCATTACACCATGCCCATGATGACGACCATGAAGCCCTATGATGACAACAACGTGCGTCTGGCCCTCAAGCACGCCGTCAATCGTGATGGGATGGTCAAACGAATTCTAAACGGATACGGCGAAGCCGGCAACGACCATCCCATTGCCCCGGTCAACCGCTATCATGCCAAGGATCTGCCCGTACGGAAGTATGATCCGGAAAAGGCCAAATTTTATATCAAAAAGGCTGGTATGGAAGACCACACCTTTAACCTGCACACGGCCGAAGCCGCTTTTCAGGGTGCCGACGATGCCGCCATCCTGTATCAGGAGCATGCCAAAAAAGCCGGCATCAAAATCAAGGTGGTGCGGGAGCCCAGCGACGGTTATTGGAGCGATGTCTGGACCAAGAAGGAATTTTGTATGTGCTACTGGAGCGGTCGCCCGACCGAAGACCTGATGTTTTCCGTGGCCTATGCCAGCGGGGCACCCTGGAACGACACGAAATGGGAGCATGAAAAATTCAACCAGCTGCTGATGGCCGCCAAGGCGGAACTCGACGAAAAGAAACGGGCCCAGATGTATGCCGATATGCAGGCAATCTGCAGGGATGAGGGTGGCACCATTGTCCCCATGTTCGCCCAGATCGTCGAAGCCAGCTCCACTAAAATCGGCCACGGCTCGCTTTCCGGCCACATGGAAGCGGATGGACAGCGGAATGCCGAGAGGTGGTGGTTCGTATAAGCGCCGCTGCTGGCCGCGAGCGTCGAGTCTGATCGTAGAAGAAACCTTAAAAAAGTGAATAACGAATATCGAATCATGAATATTGAATACCGAAGGAAGGAATTCTATCTTTTCGATAAATATAATAGATAGAGCGCAGCGATTCATTCCTTCGATATTCTTTATTCGATATTCGGCGGTCCTGCGGTTCGCTGTTTAACCCAAACCATCGTGGTGACTGGTCTAATTATCAAATAACTGAACCATTTTCTTCAAGTTTTGTATGGTCAAGAAATGCGAACATTAGAATACGCTGTGGGATGAGGATCCGCGATGGACCGTCCGCGGAGTACCTGAAAGCCGGGACACTATATCTCGGCTTTTTTATCAGGTTTTCTGAATTCCAAAATCTAACATCCAAAAATGACAGTCCAGTAAAAAGTCCATCTGCGTCATGCCGGACTTGATCCGGCATCCAGAGCCTCCGAATTTAATGGATTCCAGCTTTCCTCTGAATGACGTTAAATCGGTATAATTGACTTTTTACAAGCTTATCAGAAATTAATTCGAACAAAAGTGGCCTCAGCTATTAGATTAAGAATTTGTAAGAAAGCATGACTTTATCCAGCCATAGCTAGAATATCTGCTCATCCTAAGGACGCGGCTCTCATGAAAATTACAGATTTAAAAACGTTTGTGGTTGAAAATCCACCCCCTCAGTTCGGGGGACGTTACTGGGTATTTTTAAAGCTGACAACGGACCACGGGGTGATCGGTTTCGGTGAAGCATACTCCGTTCCGTTTCATCCGCAGGTTGTCGTTGGCATGATAGAGGATGTGTTTGAACGGTATGTCCTGGGATCCGATCCCTTCAAAACAGAACGGCTTTGGCGAAGCATCTATTCCAGCGGTTATACCCAGCGTTCCGACCTTTCGATCATGGGGGTGCTTAGTGCCTTGGAGATGGCTTGCTGGGACATTGTCGGTAAAGAACTCAATAAACCGGTCTACGAATTGCTTGGCGGGCAGGTTCACGAAAAGTTAAGAGCTTATTCGTATCTCTATCCCGAGGAATCGGATACAACAAATGTCTATTCTGACGCCGAACTTGCTGCCAAGCGAGCCGCAGCGTATGTCAAAATGGGTTTTACGGCGGTAAAATTCGATCCGGCCGGGCCCTATTCCGCTTATGATCCCAGGCAGCTGTCGTTAGAAGCGCTAGAACATGCTGAAAAATTCGTAAAGTGCGTGCGAGAGGCCGTCGGCAGTCAGTGTGATCTGCTGTTCGGCACCCACGGCCAGATGACCGCTTCCAGCGCGATTCGTTTGGCCAAACGCTTGGAGAAATTCGATCCACTGTGGTTTGAAGAGCCGGTGCCGCCCGAAAACATCGAAGAAATGGCAAGGGTTGCACGCTCGACCAGTATACCCATCGCCACGGGGGAGCGGCTTGCAACCAAGTATGAATTTGCCGGATTGCTGAACAAGCAGGCCGCCTCTATTTTGCAGATGGCGCTGGGACGGGTCGGCGGAATCCTCGAAGCCAAGAAGATTGCCGGTATGGCCGAAGCACATTATGCCCTAATCGCACCCCATCTGTATTGTGGACCGATCGAGGGGGCCGCCAACATTCAAATTGACACCTGCAGCCCTAATTTTCTGATTCAGGAGGGCATTCAAACCTGGGACGGTTTTCAGGCGGAGATCCTCAAAGAGCCGATTCGCTGGCAGGAAGGATATATCATTCCGCCTACCAAACCCGGTCTGGGGGTCGAACTGGACGAAACGGTCGCCGCCAGGCACCCCTATACCGGTACCCGGCTTCATCTGGAGATGTTGGATGCGCCGGTTCCATAATCATGATCCAGGATAATTACCCCCATCGAGTTAAAAAACAATTGGGAGTTTGCTTATAGAAGGCTTGAAGCTGGGAGGCTGGAAAGCTTGGAAGCTCACCTTCTCTTAGCATCCCAGCTTTCCAGCTTCCCAGCCAATGACCTTTACTAATAAACCATATCTTTTTCCGCGACCTTTC
>JASFFJ010000105.1:0-14592 GCA_050124355.1 Desulfobacterales bacterium
AGCCTGGCACCTCGAAGAAGACGCACCTTGGAAATCCTATGTCACGCAATGGGTATCAATAGACGTCTCTGCAAAACTTGGGATTGACATCGTCGTTCTTGACACTTCCACCCTTTGGGCGGCCCCGGAAAGGCCACTCAAAGGACCGCCGGCGGGCCTCCACGGGTCAATAAGCGCTCAACAAGCGGCAAAGTTAAAGCAATGGTTGTCCCACTGCAACCCGCATAGACCATTGTTCTTCGCTGGCCATCACAACTGGGCGCAAATCGAAAAGCTATCACGTCAACGTATAGCAGATCTAATGATTAAAACTCCTATTAAACACATCTATCGCAAAAATCAACGTATTTTTGGGGTCGGGTTGGCTAACTATCTGATTTTACTGATACCAAAATTTTTAGGTGGCGCTGAAGCCAGAAAAATATGGTGCGGAAAATATCTACTTTTAATAAATAAATTCTATTATTTTGTTGATTTATATGATAAGTAAACATGGTAGCGGAATTATCATAGAAAATAAATTCACAAGCGAGGCACCATGTTTCCAAGAATTTCAACATCCACGAAGAATGGAAAGCGCTATGACTATTTAGTCATCAGTGAATCAATTCACGTAACAGGAAAAGGATCCACCACGCGCAACATTGCCACTTTAGGCAATATCAAGCGATTTAGTAGTCAAGACGTCACCAATCTGATTGATGGGTTTATCAGGATATTTAAGCTGGAAAACTATTGTTTGTCAGAGGATGTGCAGCTGTTGGAATCTTTGGAACATGGCAGCATCATTTTCTGGCAAAAGCTATGGGATCAGTTAGGGCTGTCGAAAATAATTAAAAGTCAGGTGAAGCTGAAAGACAAAAGGATTAAGCTTGAAGTTGACAAATATGTTCAAATGATGGTTGTCAATCGCTGCGTTGATCCGTTAAGCAAACTTGGGGTAACGCGATGGATTGAGCGCACTTGTTACAAGGAGATGGCCGGCTATAAAGATCTGGATTTTGACGTCACCTACTTTTATCGAAGTATGGATCATCTGTTAGAGGTTAAAGATGATTTAGAGCTTGCCATATTTGAAAAGCTCAAAGATCTTTTTAGCATCAATGTGAAATTGACATTTTACGATATCACCTCATCGTATTTTTACACGGACAATTGTGAGATCGGTGCAAATGGCTACAGCCGAGACAATCGGCCTGAAAGGGAACAAATTGTAATTGGTGTGGTGACTTCCTTTGAAGGCTATCCCATCAAGCACTATGTATTTGAAGGCAATCGCAAAGACGAAACCACGGTCAAGGATGTCGTCAAGGAGCTGAAAAGTGCGTACAACATAAAAGATACGACATTTGTCGGTGATCGTGGCATGATTACTAAATTGAACCTGGACCGGTTGGAGGGAGAGGGTTTTGATTATATTTTGGGGGTCAAACATCGTCAGGATGAGATTTGTAGCATGCTGCTATCCGAGCAAGTCCTTGAAGAAGATTATGAGATTTATAAAGGATTAAAAATCAGAGAAAGAACAGTGACGGTCAAAGAATTTTTGATATGGAAAAGCAAAAAGATAATCAGAGAACAAAAGGCTGATGTGGCGGATAAGCAATTTGCTTTGCTGGAAAAAGAGATTTTGGGTTTGACCAATAAAAGCGATCCAAAACCCGGGACGTATAAGAGTGTAGCTGAGAGCATAATCAAGGGCATAGATTCAAAACTCTGCGCTAAGCTATTCAGAGGGATCAAAAAATATCAAGGCCGATATGAGAATGAATTGAGATATATAATTTGCCTCAATGAGCAAAGGAAGGCTGATTCGCAAAAAAAAAGGCAGGTCTCTATTTCAAAGTTATCAAAAGAGATGGACAAAGTCTTTTCAGAAAAAGCCAGCTACAAAGAAGACCGAGATATCGACAAAGCGATCAACAAGATATTTGAAGGATACAAAGTCAAATTCAAGAAATTCTTTACCGTCGCCAGGGATACCAAAAACAAGAAAGCGACTGGATATAGCTTAAATCAGCAAAAGATAGAACAAGAAAAAAAGTTTGATGGCATCTTTGTTCTTTTGTCGAGCCGATATGATTCAAAGCCAGGTCAGGTAGTTGATTCATACAAGAACTTAAAAGAAGTTGAGATGCTCTTTGATGATCTGAAAAACTTTGTGGATATAAGACCCATCCGGCACTGGTTGCAAGTCAGAGTAAGAGCGCATGTATTTATCTGTGTGTTAGCACTATTGTTGAAGCGAATATTTGAGATCCACTACCTGAGGGGCAAATGTACAATGGAGCCTTTAGAGGAGATATCAAAATCAAAATTAATCAAATACAAAGTGAAATTTTCAAAAAGAGAAGACAGGAGTCAAACCTTTCCAAAAGTGACCAATACGACGCCCATGCAAAAAAAGTATTTCAATATGATTGGAATTAGGAACCCGATGAGTTTGGAAAAATTCATATGGTGAGGAATGCAAAAAGTTAACCGACTGATTTTTATGTTAATGTTCTTTCTATCTGTTTAATCAAAGATTCAATAAAGCCCAAGCATAAATGAATGTTCCTAAGCTTGTCCTTCTTTAATAATGAAATTATTCATTCACCCGGTCTAAAAAACGTCAATCCAACTCTGCTTTTATGGTAAAATCTCCAGTCCCCTGATAAGACCGTACCATAACGTAATATTCCCCAGGTTCCAACGGGTGAATCATAATCTTTTCAGTGGCAGAGTTGGTGTAACCACGATAGTCGTAGTCATTGATGGTCGGTGCCTCATCCTTGCGGACGTATATATCAAAATCGACGCCTTGTGGCCCATCGAGGGTTATGTTGAGGGTTGTTCCCACAGAGGTTTTAAAATGGACGGCATCGCCGGTTTCCACCAATGATCCGGAGGCGAGTTCACCTATGGGTAACTTACGAACCTGGACACCGTCCAGATAATTCAAAATCGCTTCCGGATCAATGAGCCCATGCCCGTAGTTATAATCAAAGCTGGCTTCACCAAGATCTTTCGCATGGCGTCGAATGATGTTGTTTAACTGTTCGGGTGAAATGGTTCTGTTGGAGTAATGTGTCCGGATTGCGGCCACTACACCGGCGGCAACCGGACAAGCAGCGGAAGTACCACCATCTCTTGAATAGACACCCGATCCTTCAAAATGAGAATAGGCACATATATCTGGTTTGTTCCATTCCAAACGGCCCGGGCCTTGGCTGGAATATCCCAGCCTGACATTGTTTACAGTTACCGCTCCTACGCACAATATCGATGGGTGAGAATTGGCACCATAGATTGTGCTGTCCGTCACCCCTTCGCAGCGACCGTCAGGACACTCGGCGCCACAATTCCCCGCGGCGAACAATACGTCAGCCCCTGCATCTACCAAGCTTTCCGTTATGACGTTAAAGGGGTGATCCGGATTATCACTATAGTTTCCGGGATGGTCTATTTCGAAATCCCAGGAAGGATGAAACATTGCCCAGCTGTTATTGACGACCAATCTTTGGTCTTCCGATGCAGGATCTGAAAAAGTTTCTAAAAGCTTACTATAGGCTTTCACCGCATCGGTTAGAAAACCATCCATAGCAGTTTCTCCGGGAGTTTGTGACCGTAAAATTGCAATATCTATAAGTGTACAATTAGGTGCCGAAATGGCTGCGTCGAATGCACACATGGTTCCATGACCTACTGGCAAGCTACCAGGGATATCATTTGGATTCGGACTCCAACTTCTCTGAGAATCGAAACCGGGATTTAATCCCTGAGATTGCAAGTATTGCAAATTAATTCCCGTATCCACAACCGCCACAAGTACACCTGTGCCATCCATTCCGCGTGTGTGCAATTTGGAAACCTGTAGTTGTTCTTTCACGCTGTCAACGTCACCAACTGCGTTGGGCGGACAGACTGCCAGTTCGGTGATCTTCACATCCGAAAAAACCCCGACCCCATTGGGATCTTGGTCCACATGCTCGATCAAACGCTTAAAGCCATCTTCATCTTCGACTTCAGCACGAAGAATGTAAGTAGAAGCCTCGTCGGTTGTGTCAAATGTGAACAAACGTCCCACTTCCGTCGCTCTCACCCGACTACGAGGTTGACGCATGGGAATTTTAGCCGGTGTAAAGCTCGAATCGAGGAGACAACCCGGCAAATCAAAAGATGAAACAGTTGTGGCAGACAGCGCCCTCGCTGCCATTGATTCCGCCAACTCAGGGACATACCGCATTTGAATCATGACACGTCTTTTTTCATTCATGGCCCTACCCTCCTTTCAAAAAGTTGCTAACTCGCACCCAAAACTGCAGCATTCAATCCCCACACAGGGAAAAAACCTACCCTATGTGGAGATGGTCTTGTTCTTTGAGACCTTCGCATAACCTCTTTAAAATGGTCTAAATTGATAATTTTTTGCTGAGGCTGTGCTTTTCAATCTAAAATTTCATCAAAAACATCCAATTAATTCATAGTTAATTAGCTGTTTTTACAATCGATAGCGCAGCCGAAAATATTTATTTTGGTGTCTTTATTTCTGAGATCTTTACTTGTCCGTATACACCCTGAACCCGTGGTTGGATATCCATTAAAAGCTCCCGGTCGACATTACCGATAGCGACAATGGTGTACAGATGCCGTTTTGGACTGGTACAAACAAGGCCGAAATCATCATCAATGGATAGACCTTTAATACCTTCGAGGTTTTTTACAAATGCAAAAGAGTTCTCTCCCGGTTCTAATTTTAATTGAATCATATTTTTTTGGAGCATGTTTGGCATCGGCATAGTGTACCATTTAAGCTTTCACATATCAAACGTGATCATTTCAGTCATTTTTGCATTTGCTTACAACACAATTATGGATTTCATTTTAGTCAACAGTTCTATTAGCATGATCACCGAGCAGCGCTTCCAGTTTTACCAGCCGTTTTTCCAGTTCTTTGTTTTTCCACTCCAGCCTGCTATTGCTTTGAGAGAGTTGTTCGATGTAGATGTGGGCCTTCTCCAACTCTTCCACGATGCCTCGTTGATGTGCGCCTAATTCAATCACTTGAAGACCGTATTCATCTGTTTTAGCAGCCGAAATGGCTGGAAGATGTTTGTTGGCCCACATAAATGCCGCATGATCTTGGATAGACTCTAAAGCGTAACCCTGTCCGAAGACATAGTCTGCGTGCAGCGAACTGCCTCGTTGGTATATGGCACCGTTGACGTCCAGCGTTCCTGCGGGGGTCTTAGTGCCGATACCGATTTTGCCGCCGTCCGTAATACGGATGGCTTCTCCGCTGGTCGTTCCCAGCGTGATAGGTGCACCGCTGACGTAGGTGTAGATATTCAGCGCGTTTGGTGGGCCGCCAGCAATCCCCGAGCCCCGCGCGATTAAGGCAGCCAGTTGCGTCGACCCTTCGAAAAATTGCAAAATGCTGTTTGCCTCGCCAGTGCTGTGTTGATTTGAAATCCTCACGTAACTGTTGGCGTCTTTCTCGTTGACGTGGAGCCGCCGGGTCGGGTTGGTAGTACCGATACCCACCATACCATTGCTGGAAATACGCAAGGCCTCTTGGTTGTTGGTTTTGATCACTAGCGCTTTACTGTCCGTAGTGCCCAAGAAACTGACGTTGGGATCGGTGTTGGAATTGCCGCTTAGGCGCCAGGAACCGCAACCGGTGGTAGTAATAAGTGCACATATCAAGGCCAACTTGCTTAGGGTATATAATTTCATCCTTTAGCCCTCCTTAATTGATAAATAGATCACTTCGATCATGGTTGAAAACTGTTAACGATGCATACATCCACTGCTGCAATGCGCCACTGGTCTCAACATGTACTTTTGGGCCCAGATATTGGCCACTATTTTTCCTTCCTGATATTTGAATGTGTCGTTCATCGCCCCTATATCGCCTGAAAATCTTTTGATTGCTTTAAGCACGGCGTTCTTTTGCTACACGGACGGCCATTCGAATATTTTCCTCCAACCAGGATTCGAGCGTGAAGCCTTTTAAAACAGCTGGGATTTTTTCACGCTTTTTAAACCAATCCTCACGTTTCTCATAAATAGCCTGAAGCGCCCTGCTGATTTCAGCTACATCCTTTACCAGATAACCGTTTTTCTCATTTCGAATCCACTCTTTGGCCCAGCCTACCGGAGTGGATACAACGGGGACTCCGCTCGCAAGCGCTTCAAAAAGGCTCATCGGACGTGCTGCCTGGCAGGCCGTAATAACTAGACAATCCAAATTGTGGTATAATCGGGGATATTGTTCAATCGGAACATGTTTTCGCGGATAGTAACGATGATGGACTTTCAATTTCTGCATTTCCGAACAGAATGGCTCTAACCGTTCACCCATGAAAACAACTTCAAACTTATGAGATGGGATGGCAACTTTGCTAACCGCCTCGACAAACCATGTAATCCGTTTGATATCTTCACCCATGAATGTTACCGGACGGCCTACCCAACCAATGGAAAAACGGCCCGACAGTGATCTACGCGGAGTGAAAGATTTTTGAGGACCAATCGGTCGGCAGAAAAGGAGTTTTTCATCGAGGTTCACACCACTGGCCTCGAGTATATATTGTTGATCGGGATTGGTGAGCACAAATCCCTTGCATTTTGTAGCTCCAAAACGTTCCCCGTTTTTTCGGTACATCCCGTTATCATACATATCATGAATTTGTACTATCGTTCGCTTGGGATTCGGAGTATGTGCCGCTTCTTTGGTGCGTAAAAATATCCAAGTATCAGCTTTTTTTGCTGGTCGGTCACTGGTGATGATCCGGGCATTTGTCCAATGGGTATTACTAAAATGAGTTTTAAAATCCTCGAAAAGCCATCCTTTGTTTTCAGCGACAATATTTATTTCGAAGAGCTTTTTCATTCCCGGCGTAATGCTCCCCCTAGTCGCCAGGCTGACACTCTTCAAAGACTTGCTGTCTGCACACCTGAGAAGTGAAGCAATTTTTTCGCCATCCTGCACATCCGCCAGAGACCACTGGTTCTGCATTAAATAATGTGCGTAGGCCGCGCGGATCTTGGAAACGTCATCCCTGGCGAAATAGTCATTAAACTCATCCCAGCGTTCCGGTAAGCGCGTCATGAAAGGTCCGCTGATTTGTGGCCACACATTTTTGCCAAGAGCAATAGCGGGCACATCCCATAACAATCCGTCGTGGACGACATTGCTGTTCAATGAAATGATTCCTTTACACCGGCCGCTCTTTAAAATTTGATGGATATTGCCTTTGCCGTGAGTTTGTATCGTATCCGCTGATCGCCGTATCCTTAACCTCAAATGGCTATTTCCCCTTCGACAATCCGCAGGATGTTGTTTAAAAATGACGGGATAGGGTGGATTGCTCCCTTCGACGTAATCGACTAGGTTTTGCATGCGGTTTAACCCAGTCGGAACATGACGCTGGATATTGGTGTCCGATTCAATCTGTAATGGCACCAGGAAAAATTCTGACGGGAGATCTTTCAAAGCTCCTCGTTCTGTTTGCATATAGCCATATTCGACAGGCCCCTTGGTCTTAATTGTATCTATATGTCTGGCAAGTTTTTTCTGCTGGGCATCTGTTAAAGGTTTGCCATTCCATCGAAACGGCGCTATATGAGAATCAGCGTTAATACCCAAAAATGAAAGTTGATAGTACCATCGCGGCAACCAGCCATGCTCGCAGTAAAGTGTAGGCCCGGCCGAGCGGTGCCTTCTACCATTCCAAACTACTGAAAGAGCGTCTTTACGTTTTATATTGTTGGCGACATGGCGAGAGACCTTGTATCCGAGCCTCGCCGCGGTGCCGGAAAATGCATCCATAAAATCCTTTATTATTCCAATCCTGTGTTTTTCCACCACGACTTTTATCTGCTTATTCTTTACTTTACTCAGATGAATCTCGCTATTCTTCTCGCCATGACTGACGCTTGGACCGGAACGATTTATTTTATCGAAGTTGCTTGTGATGTTTAATAATTGCTGAATGTTGCAGTTGGGAAAAGCAGCCAGACAACTGCGACTGCTCAGGTTGAAAACTGAAACTCCCTTCGCCTGCAGAGCATCTGATAAAGCCGAGTACTCGGCATTAATTTTCTCTATTTGACTGTTCAGCGGGTGCTGTCCGGTCTTTTTGAAAAAATGGTGATTGGTAAAATCAACTCCAATTAGGCCAATGCGTTTCGCCCCCATGTGAGCCGCCAGACAAATAGCAACATAGGGCGAGTTCTGGGTATGGTGCAAAATGTTTGGGTCGCGAAAATCTGTCCCGGCATAAGTCCCCAACCGAAATCTCACGATGTTTGTCCGTGCGATGTCTAAATCCAGCTGGGTGAAAATAAATTCTGCGCGCGATGTTTCTATGTAATCAAAACGGTCTCCTGTGAACTGTTGCCGCGGATTAAGAACTACCAGATAGTTGGGATGAAAATGCCTGCTTACATCGTTAACGCCGATAGTGACGAATCGCTCTGGACAGTCAAATTCATTCAGCGACTCCCCACACCCACAGACGACAATGATTTCATCCCTATGGGCATTGCGGAATGAAGGTAGGGTTTGCATTGTAAAAAATCTGTGTTTCTACAATCCGAAAGAAAGACAAAGGGTCAAGTCTTCATTCTTTACATACTAACATTGTCATAGTGCAAACTGACTTTTGATCCAAATTAGAGGAAACACTTGCTGACTGCACAATTTGTTGGAATGGACAACTTGATGGGAAATCAGATGTTTATCGGCAGGTTGTTTAATGGAGGATGTTTCACATAGTTCTGAAATTGCCTATCGGAACGACCTCACGCCGATTATTCGGAGCTGTTCAGCTTTAATTCCAGCAAGGAAATGATGCATGTCATATGGACTATTCTCCAGGCTTTGTTTTTACCTGATCGGTATTTTTCGTTCGGGCTTCAAGCAAACCAATGGCATCATGCAAGCTGCCTTTAAAGGCCGCCCCCATTTCCTGCAGTATGACATGTTGAACGCGTTCAAAGGTCAATGTTTGATTCACGTCATTCAGCCGCCTTTTATCATACCTTTCGGGATTTGTGACAATTCTGTCGATGGTTCGAATCTGGTCTTCCGGCAGGCTGATTTCCACCATTACACGTTTGCCGGGTTCAGCCTTGATAACATCTTCGGTGATATGCAGGGGTGTCTTGCGATCGACACCCACCCTCAAGATCACTTCCGGCAGGTCTTCGCCGCTTTCTTTAAAGTCCTTTTCCCGAAAAGAGATTTCGTAGCGTCCCTCGGCATCCGTGATATCCACATTCAATAAATCGTGTTTGGAAATATCCTTGTCGATGGCTTCTACGACAATGCCCGGCACGGGTTCACCTGTTTCAGGATGGAGCACCTGACCGGTAATTAAAAATTCATTCTTTTTGCCGCGGCGTGCCCGACGCCCCTTGGTTTCTTTCTGTCTTGCAGCCAGGCTTTCCAAGTATCTCTTATTCATAGTGGCTTCCTGCGCTGCGACGCGATTTTCCTCGCGCATAATCGAATCCAGGGATGTTGAGGCCTGCTTGGCATATTTCAGCAGGACTTCTTCTATGGAGGCTTTACGGGAGGCCACTTCCTGGAACCGGCCCTGAACCGTTTTCTTGTCAAACAGCTTTCGGGCCTCTTTAACGGTGGTTTGCCCCGCTGCGTCCAGCACCGGCATTCGGGACAGTTTCGATTGAGATTTGGTCAAAACGCTATCCGATGTCATCCTTGCTCGCTTTTTGGTTGTAGCCATTGTTTTGCTCCTAAAGACTATCTATATTTGGCGATTTGGCTCCTCAGACACATCCGTTCCGGGAAAGACATTTGGCCGATTTGTAATATTGTCCGTAAACAATCCTCTCGAAGCTGTTACCTCGAAGGCATGCGCCGCAACTGTCAAAATATGATTGGCCATTATGCCGACCGCATCGGATTCTATGATTACCGCACGACCGGTTTCTCGATCAAGATCCTCTCCATCTCCGTGATTGTCCGACATAAGGGTGGTTCCTTCCTCTCCGTTTCTTGCCAGCACCAAGGCCGCGAAATCGGTGACCTGCCCGGCTAAGAATTGAAAGAGAGAACTATTTTCAGAGCGGGTTGGCGTATTGCGGTGGATCTTCAGATGCAGTTCGTCCACAAAACTGGTCCATATGGTGCTGGCATGATACAGCCCGCAGCGGGACGCGTTCCTGACGAAATTGTCCAGAATATCAATTTCCGTGAAACCATAAGCCGGCAGGGTGCGAATCCCGTGGACCAGCGCGTTGTCAACATGGTTCTCCGAAATGGTTGTGCGTCTGTCTCGCTCCAAAAACAGCGCAATCACCACGATCAGGGCCACGAGAATATCGTAGAGTTTGTTTCTTTTGAGATCGCCGGAATAAAACAGCAGCACCATGTCGAACATAAGGCTGGCCATATTGCTGAATTGGTAAATTCCGCCGATCCCGGAAGAGGGGACGGCGGAAATCACGCGGCCAGGCAGGACTGCAGCGGCAGGTTGGTAAGAGTGCAGGCGAAAGAGAGCGGAATCTCTGTTCTGGTTAGAAATTTGATTGACGCAGCCCTTATGCGAGACGACTTGGTTTTCGTCGCACACCATATTGCCCCCCAGCATTGAAATCCCAAAGCCGATCATATGCCGCGTTATTGCATTCAATGCCTCAACCCAGGATTGCTGAACGATTGACAAATCAGGTGGACCCGGATCCAACTCATTGCGCATGTCGGTCACAGGGCTATATAGGGCTGATGTCGGGTCGAGGCGAGGCTCCAACTGGTTCAAAACGTCAAGGAATCGGCCTTGAATGGGTGCATCGACCAAATAGTTTCCGAGCACCCCGGAACTGCTTTCTAAAAAACAAATGAAAAGCAGCATGTCACGATCGAGATCCATCATACTGTCGGCGATGAAAGTGATATACCCTTTGGCCTCGGCAGATGCATCGAGATCTTCCATCGAAACCTTCAACAATGCTCCCAAGATGACGGTTTCATAAGGAACGGGGCTTTGTGGCCAGATTGAAATCTTGTTGTTTGTAATGCGACTTGATTCCAGGCCGGTCGATATGCCGTCCCCGGAACCTCCCAATGTATTGGCGTCAATCCGGTAGGACTGGTTGACGAGATCGTCAATCCACGCCGGGTTGACATGATCCAAAAATTCATCCAGGGCATCTTTCAATACTTCCGCGAGAGTGGGCGGCTGCTCTTCCTCTTCCTCCTCTTCGCCGGGCGGTCTGGATCCGCCGCAATAACGCGAGCACAGGATCATTATCCAGGATATGACCTGGGTCATGGTACCGAAGACTCCCGACGGCATGCCCTCCGGCGGTTGCCCGGTCGTATCGGTTCCTTCCAGAAAATCCTTCAGCGTGTCCCTCAACATCTGTATAAAAATGATAAACCAGGTAATGAGGCAACGTGTCCAGCGCGCATAGGTGTCCACTGGTCCGAATGAATACCAGGGGTGTACGAGAATACCGGTTTTGCGGAAACCGCTGATTCGGTTGCGGGCAATCCGCAGGCCGCCGATGGTAATAATTTTGTAAAAAAAGATACCGAAGCGTGTTACCTGCATCCTGTTGTCGGAGATTTCCGCTTTGCCTACAAAACCGGAAATGTAGCTGCCGCTTAACAGATTCATAAGAAAGCCAAACATTCTATGCTCGAAGGCTTCTTTTAAACTTTGATTTCGTTTCGGATCAGCGGCAGAGGATTCACTGGAGCTTGCCGAAGAAAAGAGGTAAAAAATTTGATAGAAAAACCAACTCAATTCAACAATCACCCGAAAAAGATGCTCGATGCGCAGGATCCGCAGCAGTGAATCTTTTCGGAGTTTTTTGGCTCTTACACTGGATCGCCAGAGGCCGGCAGCGGTATGGCTATCAATGGTGTTCCGGTTTACTTTCAAGCCGCGTGCAAAACGCAGTGTTATTGCCGTCAATCCCGGACGAAAACGTTGCTTATAGGAGGCCCCGAAAGATTCTTTAGATTTCCCATCGGAAAAATCGTCCGGTACCACCTGGCGCATGACATTATCTTCCATTGAGGCATCAAACCCATAGTTCAGGACCACTCCTCTCCGACTGAACGTCAGGTGGTTGTCTATTATCTGTACGCAGCGACCATACTCTATTGCAATCCCGGTTCCCGTCTTCATGCAGTTGTCGTTAAAACGGAAATTTTCGAGCATGCAGCCATAGGCACCGATGGTCCGATTCGGGATGCCGGCCGAGCCATCCAAGGCCGAAACTATCACGCGTTCTACAGGCTCGCCAGCCGTCCGCACATGGCGGGAATCCGACGATCTGACCTCCGAAATGGTTGCGGCTGCCGGCTCGTCCAAAGATGCGTCGGTTTCCGGGTCAACCGTTTGTTCTTCTTCGACCGCGTCCGGTTTGCGACAGGGGCTAAACATGTTCAACCTGTCATCCAGTTCGGTATAAAAAGCTTCAAACCCTGTATGCTGCGGATACCTTCGGGCATCATCAACTGTCCTCATCGGATGCCTTCTGAATGGCAGCAGGCTCTGCGATAATATGCCACGCAGACTGTTTTTGACCATACGGCCCCCAAGAACATCCTCAAGGTGCACGCCAAATTCCGTAAAAAGAAACTCACATTCCTGAATTTTCAGACGCCGGATGGTAGCAACTTCTGCAGGTTCGGTATCCTCAACATCGTTATCTTCAATGTTTTCTTCTGCACTGTCATCATCGCCTGCGGGCTCATCGTGCACGGGGCACACCAATTCCAGGGCTTTTCTGACATTGGTGAGTGTATTCTGGTCGGCTTGAACTATCCCCTGGATTGCCAACACTCTGCAGCCGGCGGTGCTGATCCTGCAGCAATCTCCCAAAAGGATACCGTCCGCCAATGCCGCATCTTCACTGCGTTCACTATAGGCATTTATAATCGTTAATGCCTGGAAAATGATGGCCTCACTGGATTGATCCACGAAAATCATATGTCGCAGGGTATCTGCGTGCATCAGGAAATTGCGTATTTCTATGTTACGGCTGGCCCCTGTCACATAAAGCATGGCCAGGTCCTTCACCTCTGGCGCCCCAACTGGAGCAAAAACCACCTTGGTGGCCAGCCCGACGCCGGTGATGATCAGGTTTTGGCGTCCATGAATATGCAGCGGACGGTAAATTCGGTGTATCCCGGGCAGCAGGCAGACACAACCGCCGTCTTCAGGTACCCGGTCAATGGCCGCCTGAATGTCTTCGCCCGGCCATACGGTGATGGGGCAGCAGGAGGAAGGCGGCCAGATGGTGCGGCAATCCCTTACGATGGTGGTTTCTACAGTGGCGCCCCAGGTAACCAGGGCCAGCCGGCAGTAATGGTGTTTGATACCCCGGGGCGGTGCCTCAGTCAAGTCCTCCACCGAGCCATCAGCGGTACGCGCATGAAAGACCCAGTAGTCGCCAATCTTGAATTCACCATCCACAATGGCCGCATTAAGGTCGAACAGGACCTGAATACCGTCCTCGATATCGACCAATTCGGTGGCATCGGCGGGAACCGACAAAAGACCTTCCCCATCCACGCCCGAGCTCTGATCCCAGCGCCTGATCCGGGTGTGGCGCTCGGTGTCGGCGGGATTCAAGCTCAGCGCGCTGAGACCGGTGTTGTTGATGGTAATGATACGGTTGGCTTCATCAATATTCGTAATGCGGCCCATGTGACCGGCCTGGCCCTGGAATTCAAGATGATCATCGGTGATCTCGACCCAGTCGCCGACATCGAACCGCAGAACGTCGTCTCGCCCGATGCTGTCTACGGTGATCTGATCGGCCGAGGCCGATATCGCCGTTA
This sequence comes from Desulfobacterales bacterium, assembly GCA_050124355.1. Classification (GTDB taxonomy): domain Bacteria; phylum Desulfobacterota; class Desulfobacteria; order Desulfobacterales; family JAFDCJ01; genus JAFDCJ01. The sequence continues at coordinate 13,811 of JASFFJ010000105.1, forward strand.
CGCGGGATACAATCGATGCGTTGTTGCGGGACCACTTGAACCTGGCCGTACCAAGGCCGCCCGGCGTATGGATTTCCACACGATACAAGCGGTTTTCCAGGCCGCGATAGCCGCCGGCAGCCGCGATACTACAAGGCCTGTCGTCGGGCGAGGGCACAAAGGTGGTTGTGGTGAGCTGTCCCGCCGAGGGTCGTGTTAACGCGTCCCAATCCGGGATCGCATCCGGGCAGGTCACATCGCCGACATCTTCGAGTGCGTGGACCTGCCAGGCGGTCTGAATCCTGGTTGTCGTGTCCGGTCCGCCCAGGGCGATTTCTTTGAGGTCGGGATCTTCGATCACCGTCACCTCGCGTTGCCAGACATCGATGTAGATCAGATCGATCCGGTCAACGATTGCCGAGGGGGGGCTGGTCCATAGCGGCGGCGGCAGCGGCGCCGGATAGTACGGTTGATCGCTGTAAGGCACCGGTAATGTGCCGCGCTCTTCCCCGAGAATCGGGTCGTATTCTCTGGGGTCCAGACCATAGCACTCGGCCTGGATGCCGTCCACATAAGACCGGCCGATGCCGATGTCGAATGTTCCCGGACCGGTGGGGATTACACGAAAGGCGTTGGGCGTTGTGGCCGGCACCACGCAGCGGCCGATGATGTCCATGGTTTCCGAACGCCATCGCCGGTCCTCGATCTCAGCCATTTCGTTCCAGTCGGCATCGAGACTCACTCGGCCCTGTTGTTTCCAGACTCCTGAATAATCGTTGTTGGCTTTAAATGTAAAACGGGTA
>JASFFJ010000106.1:0-14583 GCA_050124355.1 Desulfobacterales bacterium
GACGGAAAAATACAGCAAATCGCTGAAACGATCGACAAACCCGGCGAATGTGAAGAGATCGATGCCGGTGGTCAATATATAATGCCGGGCGGGATCGATCCGCACACCCACATGCAGCTGCCGTTTATGGGAACCGTGGCGAGTGAAGACTTTTTTAGCGGCACTGCCGCCGGGCTGGCCGGTGGAACGACGATGATTATTGATTTCGTGATTCCAGGGCCACAGCAAAATTTGATTGAGGCATATCAACAGTGGCGCAAATGGGCCCGAAAAGCCGTTGCAGACTATAGTTTTCATGTAGCGGTTACCTGGTGGGATGACAGTGTCTATCGAGATATGGGGATTCTGGTAAACGAGCATGGCGTCAACAGTTTCAAGCATTTCATGGCTTACAAAGGCGCGATCATGATTGATGACGAGATTATGGTCAGCAGCTTTTCGCGTGCCCTGGAATTGGGGGCCGTGCCGACGGTGCATGCTGAAAACGGCGAACTGGTTTTTCGCTTGCAGGAGAATCTTTTTTCCCGGGGCATCACCGGACCTGAGGGGCATCCCCTTTCGCGTCCACCCGAAGTCGAAGGGGAGGCCGCCAATCGCGCCATTCGGATTGCTGAAGTTTTGAATGTACCGGTTTATATTGTCCATGTGTCTGCCAGGCAGGCCCTGGAGGCGGTCACGCGGGCTCGCAATGAAGGGCAGCGTGTATTTGGTGAAGTTCTGGCCGGGCATCTTCTCATCGATGACTCCGTCTACCGCGATACCGACTGGGGCCGCGCTGCCGCTCACGTCATGAGCCCACCGTTTCGACCGAAGGAGCACCAGGCGGCCTTGTGGCGAGGCCTGCAAGCGGGCAATTTACAAACCACGGCAACTGACCATTGCTGTTTTTGTTACGATCAAAAAGCTATGGGACGCGACGATTTTCGTAAAATTCCCAACGGCACCGGCGGGGTGGAAAACCGAATGGAAGTCCTCTGGCACCATGGCGTTAACACGGGACGGCTGACCATGAATGAATTTGTGCGGGTGACCTCCGCCAACGCCGCTCAGATTTTCAATATTTATCCTCGTAAAGGCAGCATCACCGTCGGTGCGGATGCCGATCTGGTCGTTTGGGATCCGGAAGCCACCAAAACAATTTCCGCCAAAACCCATCATCAAAAAGTTGATTTCAATATTTTTGAAGGTATGACGGTCAAAGGCTGTGCGTCGCACACCATCAGCAACGGGAAGGTGGTCTATGCCGAAGGCGAGTTGAAGGTGGAAAAAGGCGCCGGCAACTATGTCAACCGGCCGCCGTACGCGTCTTTCTACGATGCGGTTCAAAAGCAATCCAGGGCCAAGGCGCCCCGGGCGGTAGAGCGCGCGGGTTAGGGTCCTTCGTCTATTTTTAGGATGAGAATATGTCAAATTTTAAGAAAGCGTCCGAAAAACGGTCTGTCGAAAGCCAATCTCACGGCAGATTGTCAGAAGAAGAGATAAAAGAAAATTTTTCCGATATGCATCCCCCCCTTTCTGCTGCGCAGGCTTATATCGAAGCCTGCAGATGCTATTATTGCTTTGACGCACCTTGCACCACGGCCTGCCCGACGGATATTGATATCCCCGAGTTTATTAAACGAATCCAATCTGGCAATCTCAAAGGCTCGGCCCACAAGATCCTGGAGCAAAATATTATGGGGGCTGTGTGTGCCCGTGTCTGCCCGACCGAAGAGTTATGCGAAGAAGCGTGTGTTCGTAATACCCACGAAAACAAACCGGTTGCGATCGGCTTACTGCAGCGCTACGCAACCGACGACATCATCGCAAAGAAGGTGCCGTTTTTTGAACGCAAACCCTCGACCGGAAAGTCGATTGCCGTCATCGGGGCCGGGCCGGCAGGGCTTTCATGTGCGCACCGATTGGCGTCTTTCGGACATAGCGTGACGGTCTTTGACAAAAACCCGAAAGCTGGCGGGTTAAATGAATACGGTATCGCCGCCTACAAAGTGTTGGACGATATTGCCCAGAAAGAAATCGCATATATTCTCGCCATCGGTGGGATCGAGATAAAATCCAATGTCGAGCTGGGGGCCGATGCCACCCTCGTTCAATTGCGTGACGAATACGATGCGGTGTTTATCGGCGTCGGGCTGGCCGGTGTCAACCCGTTTGAAATCCCTGGCGAATCAGTTAACGGTGTGATCGAAGCGGTAAATTTTATTCATGACCTGCGCCAGACGAATCGAAAATCAGAACTTTTGGTGGGCGATAAGGTCGTGGTCATTGGCGGGGGGATGACCGCTATCGACGTTGCGGTGCAATCCAAAAAGTTGGGGGCCGCCGAAGTTACCATCGCTTACCGGCGCGATCGAACGAACATGAAGGCCAGTGAGTACGAGCAACACTTTGCCCAGATTAACGCTGTCAAACTGCAATACTGCGCCAGCCCCAAACGAATCTTGAGCAAAGACAATCAGGTGACCGGCGTCGAATTTGAGAGGACTGACATCGATGCAGACGGCCGGCCATTGAAAACCGGAAAAACCTTTCAATTGGAGGCTGATACGGTTTTTAAAGCGATCGGCCAAACTTTTCTGGCTGAGCAACTTGACGCAGACGGGGGGCTGGCGATTGACATGGGGCGAATTGTCGTCGACGATAACCGCAAGACCTCGCTCGACAATGTATGGGCCGGCGGTGACTGTGTCCTTGGTGGCGAGGATTTAACCGTCTGTGCCGTCCAGGACGGTAAATTGGCAGCCCGGTCGATTGACGACTACCTCCAATCTACCTGACTCGGAAACCGTTTAAACCACATGATAAGGCTGAGGAAAACCAATGGCTAATTTAGAAACAAATTTTATTGGGATAGCATCACCCAATCCCTTCTGGATCGCGTCCGGCCCGCCGTCAGACAAGGATTACAACGTCAATCGTGCTTTCGAAGCCGGGTGGGGCGGCGTTGTCTGGAAAACCCTGGGCGAGGATCCCCATATCGTCAATGTCAACGGTCCCAGGTATGCCGTGCTACACGGCAATGACCGCCAGGTGATCGGCTTTAACAACATCGAGCTGATTACAGACCGGCCGCTGCAGACCAACCTCAAAGAGATGACGCAGATCAAGCGGGATTGGCCGGATCGACCCCTGATCGCTTCGGTGATGCTGCCGATGAAGGAGGCCTCCTGGGCCAAATATGTTCCCATGATCGAAGACACCGGAGCGGATGCCTTCGAGCTCAATTTCGGCTGCCCCCACGGGATGTCCGAAAGAGGGATGGGATCCGCAGTCGGTCAGGTGCCGGAGTATGTCCAGATGGCTGCGGAATGGTGTAAAAAACACGCCACGATTCCGGTAATCGTCAAGTTAACCCCCAATATTACCAATATTCTTCATCCGGCCAAAGCCGCTAAAGCGGGCGGCGCTGATGCCGTTTCTCTGATCAATACGATTAACTCGATCATGCGCGTTGACTACGATTCGCTGACCATGTATCCCACCACCGACGGCATGGGCACCCATGGCGGATATTGCGGCGAAGCGGTCAAGCCCATCGCGCTGAATATGGTGGCCGAGATTGCCCGCACACCAGACACCCATGACATCCCGATCTCCGGCATCGGCGGCGTTACCAACTGGCGAGATGCCGTCGATTTTATTGCCCTGGGCGCAACCACCGTTCAGGTATGCACGGCTGCAATGGTATATGGTTTCAAGGTTGTTGAAGGGCTCATCGACGGCTTAAATAATTTTCTGGATGAAAAAGGGATGGCATCGGTTCATGACCTGGTCGGCAAGGCCGTGCCGTCGGTGACGGATTGGAAATACCTGAATCTAAACTACATCGAAAAAGCCTATATCGACCAGGATCTGTGCATTAAATGCGGCAAGTGTCACATAGCCTGTGAAGACACCTCCCACCAGGCAATTACCCATACCGTCGACGGCGAGCGCAAGTTTGTCGTCAAAGACGAAGAATGTGTCGGTTGCAATCTGTGTGTTGGTGTCTGTCCCATCGAAAACTGCATTACCATGAAGCCCTTGACCGAAGGTGTCGACCCCCGTACCGGACAGGAGGTAAACCGCGAACACGGAGATTGGCGGACCCATCCCCGTAATCCATTAAAGGAGCTGGACGGCTGAGTATGGTAAAGAACCCAAAAAAACGCTGTTATGGGTGGACTTTATTACCCGATATGGATGTATAAATTGAAACAAGAGCCTGATAAGGACTTCGGTAAATGAATTTTTCTAATTCCTACGCATCGTTAAATGAGTTTTTTTACGAAAGAACACGACCGACACCTGTTCAGAACCCCCAACTCTTTTTGTGGAATTCCAGCCTGGCTGAGCAGCTGATGATTTCAGATGATTTGAAACATGACTCGGTTGCCCTGGCACACGCTTTTTCAGGAAATACCACCATACCCGGATCAGAACCCGTTGCGACGGTGTATGCAGGACACCAGTTTGGCAACTTTGTTTACCAGCTTGGAGACGGAAGAGCACATCTCCTCGGGGAGGTGTTGGATCAATTCGGGCAACGATGGGACATTCAGCTCAAAGGTTCCGGCCGTACCTCATATTCCAGAGGGGGTGATGGTCGTTGTGCCCTGGGTCCAGCTGTTCGAGAGTTCATCATGAGTGAGGCCATGAAAGCCTTAGGTGTTCCAACAACACGCTGCTTGGCAGTCGTCACCACCGGGGAAACTGTTTTTCGAGAGTCGCCCCTACCGGGGGCGGTCGTGACGCGGGTTGCTTCGAGTCATATTCGTATCGGAACATTTCAGTATTTTGCGGCTAGAGGAGATCATCATGCCCTCAAGATTCTTGGCAACTACACGATAAATCGTCACTATCCGGAATTGCAGAATGAAGGACAGAATCCATATGTTTCGTTAATCAATAAGGTCATCGAAAAGCAGATTCACCTCGTCGTTGAATGGATGAGGGTCGGTTTTATTCACGGTGTCATGAATACCGATAACACGTCCCTTTCCGGGGAAACCATCGACTATGGCCCTTGTGCCATGATGGGGATCTATGATCCGCAGACCGTTTACAGTTCGATTGATAGGATGGGTCGATATGCCTTTGGCAATCAGCCTGATATTTTACATTGGAACCTCGCACGATTCGCTGAATGTTTGTTGCCGCTCATCGATGCTGATATGAAAAAAGCCATAAATCAAGTCGAACCTTTGATTGCAGCGTTTCCTGACCGCTTTGGCAAAGAATTTATGAAAATGATGGGAAAGAAGCTTGGTTTGGTCTCTTTTAAATCGGAGGATCAGAAACTCGTCGTATCTGTTTTAGACCGACTCAGGGATGGGCGCTTGGACTACACGATCACTTTCGATCTCCTGACCAAATCCTTGACGTCTGACGTCTTAGCTTCCCAGATAAAAAATGAACTTGGTGAGTGTTTTGATTTCTGGCAAAAACGATTAAGCGAGCAACAATTAGATACCCCAAGAATACAGGGACTGATGCGGCAACAAAATCCTGTCGTGATCCCGCGGAACCATCATGTTGAAAAGGTGATTCAAGCGTGCGAGCAGACCGGTAATGCTTTGTTAGCCGAGGAGTTTCTTCAGGTCCTTCGCTCTCCTTATGAAGAAATAGCACAGACATCCGATTATCAGGACCCGCCGAGTGATGGTGATAAGGATTATAAGACTTTTTGCGGGACTTAAAATTCGACCATTTTCCGGTTTCTTATTACTTCATGATTAACCACACTCCTAAAATAAGGACGCCAAATCCTAACGACCGTGTTAGATCTAATGGCCGCATCACAGCCCCCAGTAAACCAAAATGATCCAGCAGAGCGGTGGTAAGAAACTGGGAGGCGACTAAAATTGTAAAGGCCTTTGACAGGCCCAGCCTGGGTACCGTATAGCCAATCGTTGTCACAATCACTAAACCTAAAATGCCGGCACTCATAGCATACCAGGGAACCTCCCGCCACGACCGAAGATTCCCTCCGCCTGATGCCAACATGATGATTCCGGCTAGTATACCGCCGCTGACATAGGTAATGAAAACGCTCTCTCTGGTACCGATGCCTTTATCGATTAACCCCATAAACTGGCCTTGAAGCGCAACTGTTACCCCACCAATGACAGCAATGATTATCAGTGAAATGTAGCTACTCATTTTCATCACCCTTGAAAAAAATTTTCCAGTTTGATTATACAACAATTACTAATAATACAGGGATTTGTTAATGAGATGATATAAATTTGTTCTACGAACATATGCCATGGAGCGCTTGCTCTATCGCCTAAGCCGTTCTCCATATGGGCCTATGGCCTCGGTCAGTCCATTCAAGAGAAATTCAAAAAAGGCTACCACGCGTTCATATTCGAACCAACGGAACCCATCGCCTTGTAGGACATCCATCGCGATTCGATGGCCTTGATTCCGGAGAGATTCTCTTTCAAGAATTTCCATCAGAGTTTTCTTTGTCGACACCGTGGCAATTTTTGACATATCTCGTCCCAGAAGCCGGGCAGAGGCCAGTTCATAGTCGTAATCTTCGGCCTCGACAAGATCCTGAGCTTCTTTGAACAAACGATCAAGGTTGCCGGCATCGAGATAGTTTTGAATGATGAAGCACAGATCATGTGCATCTTTGCTCCGTCTTTCGGCACTGTCATTCCAGGAGATCAGCTTGAGAATTGCGAGTCCTGCTAGACTGACTACTTGGATAACGAGATCGGGGTTTATGGACAACTGGATCGGAATTGAATGTCGGTAACATTCTTCAAAACCTGCAACGCAAATTCTGAAGTTACGATCCGGCGGCCATTCAATATAGTCGTCGGTATCTGCTATTCCACCAAAAGGTACGAGATCCACTGGCAACCGGTTCTTGAAAATGAGGCGCTGGGTTTCTCGGCCCGGCTTAAAATCAGCGGATTGGACCAATGTTTCTTTAACACGATCGAACTGAAACCAGTTCTCAAAAAAAGCGGCAATGTCTATGTCGACGGTGGCGCGTTTCGGCGAAATTCCGTGTGCAACCTCAAGAAGAATATCCCGGGCAGTTGCTCCAACGATAAATATCGAAATGCCTTCCTTCAAGGCGATCTGTTGAATATGAATCAAAACAGAAACTGTCAGGGGCTCAATCTTCCCGGACAAGTCCAGCGAGGTGTTCATCATAAATCATCTCCGCCGCATCGATGTTTCTCGCATCACCGGTAGCCATCAAATCTGCGTACACAAGAAGGGGTGGGACCAAACCCAATTTTGCCGCCGTCCATTGAAAGTTCCAAAAAGGCTTTAGAATTTCCACATTTCCATTGTAATCCTTCTTTAGCTTGTATTTGAAAACAAACTTCCCAGTTAACAGGCCCATATAGATGACAGCTTTTTCGGGTTTAAGGTATCCGGTTAGTTTGGCTGCAGCAATTTCACCACCCCAGAATGCACCAAACTCGGCCAGTATAATGTCCATCCACCACTTCCGGGCATCCACCCGAAAGGTTCCTTGAACGAGTTTGGGTCTTAATTGTTCGGGGTAGGCTTCGATCCATCGCCTCAGCAATAGTCTGGTATTGAGCAAATGTCGGCCCCTTTTCCCCATATCAATAAGAAAACCAAGCTCTTTAAGCTCGGTTAGCGCAAAATCCACTGTTCCCAAAGCAATCTCAGCTGCATTGGCCATATCACGGTAGGTCGCTTTTTCTAGTCCTGGATTGTTGAGCAGAGCGAAGATTAATTTCAACCCGGCAGGTTTGAAAAGACGTTTGACAGGTTCGGCCTTCAGAGCCTTATCAGGCTTTTCCCCTTTGATAAAGATGTACAGTGGGGTCGCGTTGATGAACGCGTTTCCTGCTGCGTCGATAAATGGAATATCATGATTTCTCATGTCTTCCGCGAGTTCGGGATTGATATACTCTGTTATGAGCATGCATTTCCCGGTGTTGTTTGACTTTTGCTTCAGCAAAGCGATGGTTGCCCGGTTCACCCGCAACTTTACCTCCGCTTCGAACTTCCACTGCTTGCCTTCATGGGCGATCCGAACAATGCCGTCGCCATATAGATCTGTTCCGATCTTTTGGTATAAGAAGTCGGCATCCATTTGGGTTATCTTACGGAAAATGTACAGCGCTTCATTAACAACAGTTTTTTTTCTTGGCGTCATCCTGACTCGTTTTTGTTCATAAAGTTTTCTTGTTCGGTAAAAATGAACATATAAAAATAATGAACAAATGTCAATATAAAATCTCGATATGGAAACAATAACTTTTGCTTCACTGAGAATGAGATGGACATATTAAATTTTTTCTTATGTTCACAGTTAAATAAACAAGACAGAAAAAGGAACATTCCGAGGCAATATTATCGAATTTAGTGGCGTGTTCAAGACACTGCCTTGTGTTTGTTGTAAACATGAGAGGGGGACTAAGGTTGATGGAACGAAAACCGGCCCTACAATCTCACATAACAAAAAACAGTCTCAGTAACATATAGAAACTGCTAATAAAAAGATGTAGATGGTGCCGAAGGCTGGACTTGATTAGCATCTAATTTGAATAAAAAAAAGCGGTTCCAGGAATATTCTGGAACCGCTGATAAAATTAGAGACAGATTAATAAAAGTTCTTTCTCAAAAAAATCTAATGGTCTAACGTTTCAGGGCATTCATTATTTTATGGGATAGTACATCGATACTAAACGGCTTCTGGATGAAACCACTGCAACCTTTTTTCATCATTTCCCTGATTTGCTGGTCTTCGGCATATCCGCTGGCAATAATGACCTTGACGTTGGCATTAATCTTCTGTAATTGGGAAAATGCGGTACCCCCGTTATAGGGCATCTTCATATCTAAAATAACAAGGTCCACTTCACCTTGATTATTCAGAAAGACTTCAATCGCCTCCTTGCCATCCTTTGCATCCAATACCATGTAACCCAATTTCCGAAGCATCCTGATTCCAACATCCAGGCATATCGCATCATCATCGGCAAATATGATTACCGGCTGCCGTTGTTCTTTCTCATTCTTTTTGGTTTTCATGACAAAAATACCCCCCCAGCGTTTGGTGCTGCTATATTTTGCCAAATAGACTGCTTCCTAAACCAAAAAATAAGCAAGAACTATACCGAAAACCAGTATAAATAAATTTTTATAGGTATTTCAGATGGTTAAAAAATAGATTCCAGCTCTGACCTCCAGGGAATGACGTCCCTGGTAACGTGGATGACAAAATTTGGTTGACAAAGTTTTAAAGAAAATAATCAGCGGTTTCTTTTGGGTAAAAATTGGGGGTAGGTTAATAACACATTAATATTTTTACTTATTCCAGTTTAATTGAAGTGGCATTCCTCAGATGCTAAACGGCGCCAGTTCAATTGGCACCGACCGGGCGTGCCAGATGTCTTCGCAGTATTGCCGGATGGAGCGATCGGATGAAAATTTGCCCATGCGCGCCACATTGAGGATTGCCGCCCGGGTCCACTGTTTTTGATCCCGGTAAAGCAGGCCGGCCTGTTCCTGACATTCAATATAGGATCGATAATCCGCCAGCACCAGGTATTCATCCCACTGCAGTAAGGTCTGCACCAGGGGCTCAAATAATTGGGTGTCACCACGGGAAAAGACCCCCGAGCGAATCTGATCAATCGCCCGGCGCAAGGTCTCATCCGAATCATAATATTCTGCGGGGTGGTAGCCGCGCGCCTTGCGTTCCTTGACCTGCTCGACCGTCAGGCCGAATAGAAAAAAGTTGTCGGCCCCAACTTCTTCGCGGATTTCGATATTGGCACCGTCTAGCGTACCAATGGTTAAGGCACCATTCATGGAAAATTTCATATTGCCGGTTCCGGAAGCCTCTTTACCGGCCATGGAAATCTGCTCCGACAAGTCCGCCGCCGGATAAATCAACTGACCGCTTTTAAGATCAAAGTCCGGTAAAAACACCACCTTCAAGCGTTCCCCAACATCTGTATCGGTATTGACCACGTCGGCCACGCCGTTAATTAATTTGATAATCAGTTTGGCCAGGTGGTAGCCGGGGGCTGCCTTGCCGCCAAAAATAAAGGTGCGCGGCGTCACAGCGGCCTGCGGATTTTCTTTGATTCGGTTGTAGAGGGTGATGATGTGCAGGACGCTAAGATGCTGGCGCTTATACTCGTGAATACGCTTGACCAGAATGTCGAAGAGAGAATCCGGATCCGTCTCTACCCTGGTGCGTTCCCTGACAAGCTCGGCCAGCCGGCGTTTATTTTCACGTTTGATAGATTGCCATTCAGTTTGAAAATCCTGCTGCTCGGCAAAGGCTTCCAGACCCCGCAGTTCATCCAGGTTTTTTATCCAGCCATCGCCGATGTGACGGGTGATCAGGCGGCTGAGCCCCGGATTGCTCAATGCCACAAATCGGCGCGGGGTTACCCCGTTGGTTTTGTTGTTGAACTTCTCCGGCATCATCTCATAGAAATCACGCAACACATCCTTTTTGACCAGCTCGGTGTGGAGGGCTGCCACCCCGTTGATGGCATGGCTGCCGACGCAGGCCAGATTTGCCATGCGTACACTTTTAACCCCGCTTTCATCGATCAGTGACATGCGGGCCAGCCGATCATTGTCGCCGGGGAAGCGCATTTCTACACTTTCCAAAAAGCGCCGGTTGATCTCATAGATAATTTCCAGATGGCGCGGCAGTACCCGGGCAAACAGCGGCAGCGGCCATTTTTCGAGGGCTTCCGGCAGCAGGGTATGATTGGTAAACCCACATGTTTCAACCGTAATATGCCAGGCCGGGTCCCATTCCATCCGATGTTCATCCACCAGCAGTCGCATCAACTCGGCCACCGCGACGGCCGGATGGGTGTCGTTGAGTTGAACGGCCCACAGTTTATGCAGGTATTCCAGTTGGCCGCCGGCCTGGCGATGTATGTCGATGATGTTCTGCAGTGAGCACGAAACCATGAAATATTGCTGCTCCAAGCGCAGCTGCTTGCCGGCGATCGGTTCGTCGTTGGGATAAAGGACCTTGGTCAGGTTTTCAGAGGCCACCTTTTCATCCACCGCGCCATAGTAATCGCCGGTATTGAAGGCCTGAAAATCGAATGATTCAGCGGCCTCGGCCTTCCACAGGCGCAGTGTGTTGCAGGTATTGACACGATAGCCGGATATGGGCGTATCGAAAGGGGTTCCCTTCACGACCCGGTCCGGTATCCAGCCAACCCGCTCTTTGCCGTCGGCATCCCGCATTCGCTCCGTATGACCGCCTAATTTGACTTCGAAGTGATTTTCCGGTCGGGGAATTTCCCAGGGATTGCCCAGATGCAGCCAGTTATCCGTCATCTCCACTTGCCAGCCATCCCGGATTGCCTGGTGAAAGATGCCGTGCTCGTAGCGCAGGCCAAAGCCGATGGCCGGCACCTCAAGGGTCGTCAGAGAATCCAGATAGCAGGCTGCCAGTCGGCCTAAACCGCCGTTGCCCAAACCGGGTTCTTCCTCTTGTTTGAGTAATTCGTCCAAATTTTGTCCGGCGGTTTCAACGGCCTGACGGACCGGGTCTTCAATCCCCAGATTGAGCAAATTATTGCCCAAATGCGGTCCCATCAGAAATTCCGCCGATAAGTAGCAGACAATTTTAACGTCTTTCTGCAGCCAGGTTTCCACCGTTTTGACCCAGCGATGCAAGAGTCGATCCCGCACGGTGTAGGCCAGGGCCATGTAATAGTCGTTGGGGGTGGCGATCCCCGGAAACTTTCCCTGAATATAAAACAGGTTATCGAGCACCGCCCGACGCAAGGTCTCGTGGCTGGTGCCGGTGCGGTCGTCTTCGACTATAACGTGCTGGCGCGATAGTATTTCATCAGATGGTGCCATCATATGGTCCTTTCATGGTTGCAAGTTATATAATTTCCGAGACGTTTAATTATTTCAGCGGAAAAAGCATCGGAACCGCCAGCAGGGTCAAGACCATGACAAGCAGCTGCAACGGAATGCCGATTTTTATAAAATCATTAAATGAGTAGCCACCCGGTCCTAAAACCAGCGTATTTACGGGAGACGCCACCGGCGTTTTAAAGGCCGTTGAGGCTGCTATGGCCACAGTCATCAATAAGAGATAGGGTGAAATTTTCATATTGGCAGCGTGCCGGCAATCAATACCAAACTCTCCCAATTTGTAGAAGCGTAAGCATTCTTCATACTAACGCAACGTATAAATACCATCATTAGGGCTGCCAACAACACGGCCGCAACACTTGGCCTCAGCTTAAACGTCATGAGCAGCAATATTCCACCGATGATACCCAAAGCCCAGGCCGCCCTGTCGCGATTCGGGGCAATTTCATCCATTTCGCGCGGGAGGTTTAACACTAAAAAATTTTCATGTTCATCCTGCAATAGCGCAATTTTCCGCCATACGCCCCCGATTAAGACGGCGTCGCCGAATAAAAGCTTAGTTTGAATCAAATTTCCCTTGAGTGGGCTCGTTACGAAGAATTCCTAACACCGTCAGGCCATATCGCTATCACCACCGGATCGCCGAAACCCGCCAGCGCTTCTTTGGATGATAAAAGACCGCTGAGCATGAGGGCCAGTATGACCAAAATGGCCACAACTTCAAGTCGCAGACGGTCGCTGACAAACAAAATGATCGTTGCGAGTAGAATCAGAATAACAACCAGGGTTTCACCCACCAATTTTTATCTCCTTTGAGACTCCGTGAACTAGTGACTGCATGTTACCAAAAACTTGTTTATCACGAAAGCACGAAAGGACAAAGACACGGAAAATGGTTGACAGCTTGAAAGCGAATTTGGTATTCGATTTAAGTTATTCATATTTCATCAAAATGAACGGGCAGACTGCCGTGATGCGCGTTTTCGGCCGTTGGTTCTTATGCCCTAATCAGTGAACCCGTTCTTTTCCAGTTTCTTATGTTCCATCCATCATTCCTTAGGAAAGGGCCGTGTCCCCCCAGATAACCGTCGCTGCAATTCTGGATCTTGGCGCCGTAAAAACCCACGGAACCAAAGAAAATTCTGAAGGACTGTGGTAAATGAATTTTTCAAATTCTTACGAATCGTTAGATGAGAAATTTCTTCAGGTCCATCGCTCTCCTTATGAAGAGCTGACGCAAACATCCGATTATCAAGACCCGCCAAGGGACGGTGATAAGAATTATAAAACTTTCTGCGGGACCTGAAATTCGACTTTTAGCCGAATTGAAACAAAGGGTTATCAAGTCAATCTTTTTGATATCCCTATCAATTGATCGTATCGGACAGCGATATAACGTTAAATATATCATCTGCTCCCGTTGAATCAAACAATAAACCAGAACAAAATATTAAACAGATCTGACAAAATGATCCAGAAGATCATATCAGGAGGCCAAACCGGTGCAGATCGAGCAGCATTGGATGTTGCCATTAGAATGGGCATTGCGCATGGTGGTTGGATTCCAAGAGGTCGACTTGCTGAAGACGGTCAAATTTCCGATAAATACAGACTTCAGGAACTACCCACCGAGAGTTATCCAGCCCGTACTGACCAGAATGTAAAAGCTTCAGACGGTACCCTGATTATTGCACGGGGGAAACTGACGGGTGGTACAGATTTTACGCGTGAAAAGACTCTGAAACATAGAAAGCAACTACTGGGTATAGACTTAAATATCACAGATCATTACGATGCTGCATCCCTTATTGCATCATGGATTAGAATGCAAAAGGTTAACACGCTGAACGTTACCGGACCGAGGGCTAGCAAGGATTCCGAAATATATCGTGATGTGGTCACCATTCTTGAGAAAACAATTCAAATTCTAAGAGATGAAGAGAGAAAAGCCAACGCCAAACCTCAACAATTTAAACCGTTAAGACCGCCCAAAACAGTTAAGGACGCTGTCGTTAGACTCATCTCCGAGCTACCCCTGAAAGAAAAAACCATAATTGCAAATATGGCCGAGGTTGAATTGAGTGTTCTCAATCCCACTTTGGGTGAATATATCAGAAATGAATTTGGCCTTTGGACTGGTAATGATGAATTATTGATCTCGTGTTGTTTCATAGCGAAGTGTGAAAATGTTAGTGGGGATGAGGCCTCCTCGATTATAATCAAAGAAATATGGAAGCAGTTACAAAGAACACATAAATTAAGAATTGTGTAATAGGGCGCCATAAGTGGCGACTAAAAATATGTGAATTGATTTTTCAGATGACAAAAATGATTTTGAAATTATTCCGTTTTATAAAGCTTTTCACCAAACAAGCTTCAACAGGTGGCTTTGTTGGGTTGGCGTTAATTGCGCTGCTCATGCTTTCTGTGCCCCACATGACCTACGCTGAAGAAGAGAGCGAGGCCATCGACGCCTTGACCTCCCTGGAGCAGATGGCGAAATCCCTCGAAAGTGCATTGCCCGGCCTCCGCGCCGAACTCGCGGATCTCAGGGCACAGCTACGGCAGCTGGAAACCCAGCAGAATGAAATGCAGACCCAAATCAAGGCCTACGATTCGCAGATTGCGGTTCACAACCAATTGCTGCTGGTGAGCAGTCCGCGGATCGAGGATCTGGAAAATGCGATCAAAGACAACCGGCTGGCATCCAGAACCCTGACCGAAGAG
>JASFFJ010000107.1:0-14515 GCA_050124355.1 Desulfobacterales bacterium
TGATGTCAAGGTTCGATCAAATCTCAGATGGGAGTGATTTTCGGGGATGCGGAGGCAGCAGGTAAGGATTCTAGGGGAATTTCTGAGCGATTTTTCCAAAATCTTCTTTCAATTTCGGATACAATCCCTTAAAGATCTCATACAGCTCGTTGTATCGCTCACAATTTTCCGGAATGGGATGGGTTGTATGGCAATAGCTGATGATGCGGTTGCAAGCCTCGCCGGGGCTGTTAAACAGGCCGGTGCCGATGCCTGCCAGCATTGCAGCACCCACACCGGCTTGCTCACGGATGTTTGTGGTCATGACGTCAGTGCCGAAGACGTCGGCCTGGATTTGTCGCCAGAGGTGATTTTTGGCGCCGCCACCGGAAGCGATGATCCGATCAATCCGGATACCAAGCTGCTTGAAGATTTCGAGTGAATCCCGCATTGCCAACACCACGCCCTCTAATATGGCTTTTACCAGGTGTCCTCTGCCATGGCGCAGCGTCAAACCGAAGAACACGCCGCGCGCAGTGGGATCCATGTGCGGGGTGCGTTCACCGACCAGGTAGGGCAAAAAGAGTAGTCCTTCTGCGCCCAACGACACCTCCTGGGCTTCTGCGGAAAGCTGATCGTAGGGAACCGGCCCAATATTGTCGCGGAACCATTTCAGGGAGAGACCGGCACAAAGCGACGCGCCCATCACATACCAATCGTCGGGCAGTACATGGCAGAAGGTGTGGGTGCGCAGCTTAGGATCAAACCGGGGGCGCTTGACCGGGCTAAACAGCTGACCGCCGGTGCCGATGGTAGAAAGTACGAAACCTTCTTTAATCACGCCGTTTCCCAGTGCAGCAACCGGCTGATCGGCCCCGCCGGCGACTACCGGCGTTCCGGCAGCAAGTCCCGTCTCGGCGGCGGCCTGGTTGCTGACCTGTCCCATCATGTCCGTGGAATCATATACATTTGGTAAAAGATCTTTGGAAATTCCCAATCGATCCAGTAGATCATCGGACCAGCGTCTGCGGGGGACATCAAATAACAGAGTGCCGGCCGCATCAGATGCATCGGTGGCGATTTCACCGCAGAGCCTGAAGCGGACATAGTCCTTGGGAAGCACGATTTTGTGCAGGGTCTTAAAGGTTTTCGACTGGTGCGCTTTCATCCACATCAGGGTGGCGGCCATGAATCCAGGGGCGATGGGGTTGGCCGTTAGTTGGGCCAAAAGATCCCGGCCGACCTCGTTGTAGATTTCCCGGCACTGGGGAGCGCTGCGCTGATCGGCCCAGATAATGGCAGGCCTGATCACCTTGAAGCTGGAATCCAAGAAAACGGTACCGTGCATTTGTCCGGAGAAACCGATTCCAATAACATTCTGGGAATCAATGTGCGCATTTGTCAACACCCTGCGGATGGTCTCCACAGTCCCTTGCCACCACACCAGGGGATTTTGCTCCGCCCAACCGGGGCTGGGCGTGTCGATATCATATTCATAGAGTGCAGAGCCCTGGATTGTGCCGGACTCATCCATAACGACACTCTTGGTGCCCGATGTACCGATATCTATTCCGAGTAGGTAGGACATACTATTGACTCACAATTATTAAAGACGATGCTGGGATCGTAATTGAATTGATTCATAACATCTAGGTTTTTTTCGAGAGTACGTTCGGAAAAATGAACCCCGAATGGCAGCAAGCACACCGAGAATTTATATCGGTTTCAGGTGTCGGGTGTCAGGTTTCAGCATCTAATATCTCTTTTCCCTGACTCCCGAAACTTGAATTTTCTGACAGCATATTGTCAGATAAAAGTCCTAAGCGTCTAAATATGGCAAAAAGAGACATGGGTGTCAACCAAACCTTCGCCGATAAATAGACCACATTTTTTACATGTGTAACCATCTGGATTTAAATAAATTCCTTGATAGCTTATACTCACTTACCCTTCCTCTCGCAGAGCTCGCAGAGATCACTGAGCGTTTTTGGGTTTTCTCGACGTACTCTGTGAGCTCGGCGAGAGATTAAATGGCCTAAATCAGCGACCACCAGCTGGTGTTAGGAGGGTGGCCCCTGTAAGAGGCCGGGCCACCTCTGTTGATGGGCATGAACAAAAATGTAAAATTTCTATTGACAAAACCGAACTGCACCCGTTAGTAAAACTGATCAGCCGATTCACTGATTTCAGTCTCAGTCATTGCCATAAGCGAAGACCAAACGTTCAAAATTTAGCTTTCTCCGGTTGCCGGTCTGTATCGTTTTACAGCGAGAAGGACAAACAAGGCCACGAAATTTCTTTCCAACAACAATTAGCTGCAAGATTATTTACAAAAAAATTGAGTCGTCTCAATATTCAATAAGCAGCGAATACCTTTCTTTTATTGATATAGCCGCAAAAAGGCGCAAAAAGCACAAAAAGTAAAATTTCAGGGCTTGTAATTTCAGTGGGGTATAATGAATAAAAATTGAAAATCTGACATTAACCACTAATGAAAGGAGGTTCTCATGAAACGTTTTTTTTTAGTGTTCACTGCCGTACTGCTGAGTACTATTTTTATCGGCAGCACCACCTATGCAGATGTGACGGTCACATCAGCCAACGGAGATGTGATCACCTTCACTGATAAAGAAATCGGCAGCATTGCTGCCGGAGGGAAGCAACCGTATAAAGGTAAAGAAGTCACCATCACGGTCAACACCGGCGGCCCTAAGGGCGGAATTTCAGGCCCGTTGTTTGAGTGGCGTGACGCCTGGGAAAAACTGACCGGGGCAAAGCTGAACATCGTCGAAATCCCCATTGCAGAGCAATTCCAAAAGGTGATGATCGATCTGCAAACCGGTGCCGGAAACTATGACGCCTGTATGCCGGCCGCATCCTGGTACGGTGACCTGGTTACGGGAGGGTTCGCGTTCTCACCGGATGCATTTTACGATGATCCTCGCTTTCCGAAATGGCATCGCGAGTATCTTCCCGAATCTCTGGTTAATTTGCATACCTGGCAAGGAAAATGGTATGGGGTTCCCAATGACAGTGACGGCCAGGTCCTGTATTTCCGTAAGGATATCTTGACCGATCCCGAGTGGCAAAAAGCGTTCAAAGCAGACCTGGGATATGATCTGCCGGTACCACCCGAAACCTGGAATCAGGTCTATGATATTGCTAATTTCTTTAACAACAAAGACTGGGATCGCGACGGGAAGGTTGAAAAAGATTCCGGCATTGCACTTCATTTCCAAGTGCACAACCAGGGAATGTACCATTTTGTCTCACTTTCGGCAGCGTTTACGGTCCTGCCCGGTGACAAGGTGGATAAATGTCACAATGTCTATTGGTTTGATCCCGACACCATGAAGCCCTTAATCAATGAACCGGGACATGTGCGGGCCCTGGAGTTTCTGATCAAATTGACCAAAACCGGACCGGCAGCTGCAATTGCCTGGGATCTTGGCACCGCCTGGGATTATTTCTTGCGGGGGGATGCGATCTTCACGTTTTCCTGGGGGGATGTCGGGTCATTGGTGCAAGATGAGAGTCGATCGAAAATGAAAGGTAAAATGGGTGCCTCGGTGCTGCCGGGATCTTATGAAGTTTATGACCGTTGCAAGGAAGCCTTTGTCAAATTGGATAAGCCCAATGTCATTGGCAATACCACCGGCGGTTCCTGGCATGGCGTAATCTTGAATAGCGCCAAAGACAAAGGGGTTGAAGAAGCAATGTATCATCTGTTGGCCTTTCATGCGACACCGAAAATCAGTATGTGGAACGTCACCCGCGGATGGACGGGGGTCGATCCGGGCTGGACCTTGCACTATTTAAAGGAGCAGGGCGGAATGTCGACCATTGAAGATTACGTGGCGCAAGGATGGAATGCGAATGATGTCGCCGATTATACCCAAGCCTATCATGATACTTTCTTTGCGGAAACGGTTCAATCCTACATCCGAATTCCCGGTGGCGAAGAGTTCTGGTATAAGCTCGACGAACATCTCTCTGAAGCCATTTCGGGTCAGACTGGCGCCAAAGAGGCGCTGGATCGGACCGCCAAAGACTGGAATGAGATCAACAAACGCTTCGGGATGAAAGAGCAGCTGAAGTTCTATCAGGAATCCATCGGCTATCAACCCTAATCGAAAGTGAAGCTTGGCCTCCAAATTGTTTTCGGCTCAAAAGCTATACTAAAACTTGTTTCGTTTGTTAACTTATTAGATCTGCAAAACGGTCAAAGACGGGCTGGGCATATTTTGAAAAAATCGATTGGTTCCCTAATTAGAGCAGCTCCTGGAGACGTCCTGGGGTTGGGGCTGCTTTTTCTGACCGCCGGTGTCGCCGGACTGATCTACGGGCTTACCACCGGCATGTCTTTCCTGCTGGCGGCAGTGATCCTGTACTTGCTCATTACGGGCCGAGGCTTATGTCTGCTGCGACACTGGTCCTGGCTTATTACGCTGTGTGGGTTATCGGTTACACTCCTTTTCAGTATCCTGGGACTCATACAAGGATCGCTTCACCCCGGCATTGCCATCCTTGTCTGGGTGATCGCCGGTGGTTTGATCTGGTATTATACCGGCGATCGGATCAAAAAGGCCTTCAGGGTTACGGCTAAAGATGTAAAATTTCTTTTTGTCTTGCCGGCTGCGACCTGGGTATTGTTGTTCACCGTATTTCCCTTTCTCTACGGCGTCAGAACAAGCTTTTTCAGGGTGCAGATCGGGCGTGGGGATCGATTTATCTGGTTCGAGAATTTTGTGCGTTTTTTTACGGATTACAAAATCTACAATACGGTAAAAATCACCCTGATCTTTATCATTATTACGGTGGTTATCGAAATTGTGCTGGGTTTGCTGATCGCACTGCTGTTCAATCAGAAAGTCAAGGGACTAAAGGCCTATCGAACCATTTTGTTGATGCCGCTGTTTGCCACGCCCGTTGCGATCGGGTTTTTGTTCCTGACAATTTTTTATGAGGAGGGTGGCCCGATTAATGGATTTTTGATCCCTTTGGGATATAAAATCCCCTGGCTTTCCGATCCGACCTGGTCTCTGATTTCCATCATGCTGGTCGATATCTGGCAATGGACGCCGTTCTGTTTTTTGGTTATCTTGGCCGGATTGCAATCATTGCCGCAAGAAGTCTATCAAGCGGCTTCTCTGGATTACTCACCGGGATGGCAGTTATTTCGCCGTGTGACGCTGCCCATGCTTCAACCCGTTTTGATCATTGTTTTTCTGCTGCGCCTGATCGAAGCCTGCAAGATATTTGATATCCCTTCTAGGCTGACCCGGGGCGGACCCGGAACATCTACCATGGTTTATTCATTTTTCACTTATCTTACCGGCATGAAATATTTCGATCTCGGCTATGCCGCCGTCCAGGGGTTTGTATTACTCGTGGCCATGATGATAATTGTGATATTTTTCTTTAAACGAATGCGTGACATCTATAGATAAGATGAAACAGAACAGACGAATGGCCAAACGTATTCTGCTCGGTACTGCCATTGCCCTTTGCATCGCGTGGGCGACGTTTCCGTTTTACTGGGCGATCACAACTTCCCTGAGGAAACCGGCAGAGACATTTACCGTCGCCGGGCTGGCGATTCCATTTGTGCAATTTAAACCGACCTTGGAGAACTGGGCGGCCGAACTGAAGGTGCCTGAAAACCTGAAGGCGGTGAAAAACAGTGCTATCATCGCCGTTACCAGTGCGATTTTGGCCACCATGCTGGGGACCATGGCGGGTTATGGACTGGCTCGCTTTCAATTTTACAAAATTAAAAATCCGGATATCACTATCTGGTTTCTTTCCCAGCGCGTGCTGCCGCCGGTGGTGGTTGCCATACCGTTTTTTCTGCTTGCCAGGCAATTCAATGCGCTGGACAAAGTCTCGACCCTGATTGTGCTGAACACAACCTTCAATCTACCCTTTGCCGTTATTATTATGAGTCAGTTGTTCAAGGAACTTCCGATTGAGCTTGAACAGGCGGCCATGGTCGACGGTTATTCCAGGATCGGGGCATTCTTTAAAGTCGCTCTGCCGTTATCCGCCCCGGGATTGGTGGCCACCGGGATTATCTGTCTGGCATTTGCCTGGAATGAGTTCATGTTCGCCCTAATTATAGCCCAGCGAAAGGCAATTACCTTACCCTATATTATTTCGGGAGCATCGGATACCCGCGGCATCCAGTTTTGGTTCATTGCCACCCGAGCTCTCATGGCCATGGTGCCCCCGACGATTTTGGCGCTCACGGTTCAGAAATTCATTGTCCGGGGCCTGACATTCGGCGCCGTAAAGGGATGATATGGCAGAAGTCGTCTTAAAAGATATTTATAAAGAATATGTCGAAGGCGTTCCCGTTGTCCAGGAATTCAACCTGGAGATTCGGGATAAAGAATTTGTGGTGTTTCTGGGCCCTTCGGGGTGCGGTAAAACCACTACCCTGAAAATGATCGCGGGCCTTGAAGATATCACCCGCGGAGAAATTTATATTGACGGCAACCTGGTCAATGATGCCGCCCCGAAAGACCGAGACATTGCCATGGTGTTTCAGAGTTATGCTCTCTATCCTCATTTAACCGTGTTTGAGAACATGGCCTTTAGCCTGCGGGCCCGGAAATTTCCGCAAGACGAGATCAAAGAGCGGGTTGAACGGACGGCCGAACTGTTGAGAATTCGAGATTTGCTGGATCGTCGTCCGCGGTATTTGTCGGGAGGGCAACGCCAACGGGTTGCGCTAGGAAGGGCGATTGTCAGAAAACCGAAAGTTTTTTTGATGGACGAACCCTTAAGTAACCTGGATGCAAAACTGCGGGTACACATGCGATTTGAATTGAACAAGATTCACCGTGAACTTGAGGCTACCATCATTTATGTGACTCATGATCAGATCGAAGCCTTGACCCTGGGCGACCGGCTGGTCTTGATGAAAGACGGCATCGTCCAGCAGATCGATGACCCGCGTACGATGTATAACCGTCCGGCCAATGTTTTTGTCGCCGGTTTTATCGGGAGCCCGTCCATGAACTTTCTCGATGGAAAACTCAATGCCGAGAACGGTTCTCTCTGGTTGGACCTGGATGTTTTTCGTCTTCAAGTCCCCTCACAAGCGAAAAAGCTGGAGGACTACATCGACAAAAACATCATTGTCGGCTTTCGTCCGGAAGATATTAGTGATAGAGACCGTGCGGGATTTGCCTCTACGGGCAACGTGATGACTGCGCGGATTGATGTGATCGAACCGATTGGTTCTGAAGAACTGCTCTATGTATCGGCCGGAAAGCACACCTTTGTTGCTGAAATACAGGAAATCGGCGGGGGGACTTCCGCGAAGCGCGCTTTGGTCGAAAAAGAAATTGAACTTGCGTTTAACATGGATAAACTCCACCTTTTCGATCCGGAAACCGAAGATGCGATTTATAATCCCTGATCGGTTTCCCATTTCTCGACCCTTTCTCTTGCCTAAATATTCGAATATGCCGAGGAGACGCCCGACTCAGTCCATCGATTCGTAAATACGATGACGTATTTACTCACTCAGGACTTAGTGCTGAGTGAGCATTCATCTTGGATTGATCAATAACTATACGTGACTGAAATTGCGAATCGTAGCACTTAGCCACTCACAGGCACAAACATAAATCATTCCTGCCATCATTTGACTCAATCTTCGCTCTAAAAAACAATAGGGATTTTCATCTGTTCGACGACAGTCGCACCATCAATGCTCAGGGAGGCAATTCCGTTGGATGTCCGGATATCACGGTGGCGTCGAATTATTCATCAGCTCACACGGTTATCGACGTTTTGGGATACTATTATCCATCGCCATAATTTAATTGAGTTCAAGGGCGTAGAATTCTATTTTTCTGCTATGATTCAGGCCGGCAGATGAATGGTGATGGTGCACCCGGGACCGTCGTTGTCAGACGCAGTTACGGTGCCGCCCATCAGGTGGATGAATTTTTTTACCAGGGCCAGACCGATGCCGGTGCCGCGGGTGGTGCGGGTAAGGGAGTTGTCCACCCGGTAAAAATCTTGAAAGACTTTTTTTAGGGCATCGCGCGGGATACCGGGTCCGGTGTCGGACACCATGATTTTCACTCCTTCCGAATTCTGCAAAGTTCGGATAACGATCTCACGTTTAGAAGCGCTTTTACCGAATTTGATGCTGTTTTCAATCAGGTTGATCAATACTTGTATCATCACTTCGCGATCATATTGAAACGGCCGCAGCCGGCCCGGCCTCACGTTTAGGGTGAAGCCTTCCTGTTTAAGCGTTTCGGCCATGACCGCCTCAGTTTCAGCAATCACCTCTTCAAAAGTGCCCGTCTGCAGGTTGATGTGCCGCTGGCTTTTTTCCAGTTTTGACATTTCCAACACATTGTTGATGAGTCGGGACAGGCGCACACCTTCCGAGTCCAGAATACGAAAATATTCCTGTTCGCGCTCCGGGTTTGCGGCAATGCCCTGTTCCAGCATCTCGATATACATTCGGATATTCGTCAGCGGGGTCTTCAATTCGTGGGTAACGGAAGAGACAAATTGGGAGCGTCGCTCGGAAAGCTCGACGATGGTCTGCACACTGCGATAAATGGCAAATAACCCCATCAAAACGATCATTGCCAGAACGATCAGCATGATGGACAATGTTCGGCGGCCATCGGACCGCGGAATCCGATCGCAAGTTAACGAGGCTTTTAGAAAACTAAACGGGGAGGGAAAACCGCGGTTGAGAATAAAGTCGGGATTCTGGGAAATCTCTCCAGCTTGCACCACCTTGGCCTCGCGATCCTGATCTACCACGCTAAGTCTTAGTGCGGTAAACTGAGACAAGGGCTGCGTCAGGAAATAGGTCCGGGTGAGATAGTCTAAAAAAGCGTCTACTCCCAGGAGAAACCCCTGGCGATATATCTGGCGTTCTATCATAATCCGTCGGAAGATAAAGATCTGTCCATCATTCAAAAAGACAGCGCGCAGGGGCGCCACCTCCACCTGAAATCCGGCCGCGTCATCGGTGTCGACCTCCTCTGCCGGTTGACCGGTATCTGCCGATTGCGCTGCAAAGGATTCTTCAAATTGGCGCTTTCTAAAGCTCAGCGTTTTATCTTCTACCCTACCTTCGGACATACTAGAAACATCCTTTTGATTTTCGGGTTTGTCAGCGAAGGGAACGCTGCTCCTCATTACTTGCGGTGACGCCGGTTTGGCAATATTAGCCGCCTGACCGACAGTTATCTTTTCGAGTCGCTTTTCTGTTTGCCCCAGATATTTTTTTGAGCGCTGGTCCCGCGATAAATCCAGGTATCTATCGGCCAATCCGGTTTCTTTTTTATCCTCTTTTTCAACACGCATTTCAGTCTGTTTGGATTTAACTCTATCTGTTACCGTTACCCGTTTACGGTTAAAGATCTCGTTGGCATCTTTCAGCTCTAATATGAGTTCGGCGTGCTCGGGGGGTATTTGCCCGCCAGTCTCCACCAGGGGGGTTTGAAACGAGCCGTCGGGATTATTCTGGAAATATCCGCGTATATAGTTTTCCCGGGGTATTTGGGACAAAGGAGACCGCTGCGGCTCTTCGACGCCCCGTCGACCGCCGGAAGGTGATACCTGAAAATTAAATTCATCAATGGCACGGCCTTCTTCCGTTTGCACCAGCACCGCTAATGCCTGTTCCATTTCGTCAAAAAGGGTTTCTGCGAAATATCGCAAGGTAGCTGCTTCTTCCTGTTCCAGCCCGCGATACGTTTTAAGAACAAAAAAGGCAAGCGGTATACAAAGCGCCAGCGAAAAGATCAGTATTAAAAGTTTAAGTTTTTTCATATTGTGTTTCGACATGTAGGAGCGAAAATTTTCTCAGCGACGCTGCCCCTATGCCGGAATTGAAAATATTCACCCATTCTCGAACCTGCAACCCGTAACTGAACGAATGACGATTGACGAATGACCAGTGACGAATGATGGAATCGCTTCGCTCCGTCAATTTGTATACCTGGTTCCATGGGCTTTGCCTCAGCCTTCCGAATTCTCTTATATGCCTTTTGCCCTCTGCTCATTTTGCCCGCAACTCGTAACTCTCAACTCGTATCCCGTAACTCGCAACCCGTAACCCGAAATCGTCAGTTCAAATTTTTCAATCCCAAATCCCATATCTAAATCCCAAATCGAAAGACCCGCAACCCGCAACTTGCTACTCGCTGCTCGCAGCCCGTTCCCTCTCATCCGGTCTCCAGCCGATACCCTTCTCCCCGAATTGTTGAAATCAGGGGCGTGTCTCCAATGAGAACTGAAACTTTTTTTCGCAGCTTGAGCAAATGAATATCAACCGTTCGGGTTTCGATATCGGCGTCGGCATAATGCCACACTTCGGTCAAAAGCTCCTTTTTCGAGACGATTCTGTCCTGGTGTCGATGCAGATATATGATGATATCCATTTCTTTGCGGGTTAATTCCGCGGATTGGTTTCCAATCCGGGCCATCAGGTTCTTACCGTCAAAAAAAATACCGCGACAATGAATTTCTTCATCGCCCAGATTTTTCCCGGTGCGCCGCAATACGGCTTCAACCCGCACCATGACCTCCCGCAGGGAAAAGGGTTTGGTAATATAATCATCCGCCCCGGATTTAAATCCTGCGACAACGTCATCTTCCGCCCCTTTGGCCGTAATGATAATAATCCCCTGGGTTGGCTTTTGTTTACGGATCGTTTTGCAAATTGAAAATCCATCCA
The DNA here is from genome assembly GCA_050124355.1 of Desulfobacterales bacterium. Lineage (GTDB taxonomy): Bacteria > Desulfobacterota > Desulfobacteria > Desulfobacterales > JAFDCJ01 > JAFDCJ01. The sequence continues at coordinate 10,706 of JASFFJ010000107.1, forward strand.
AAGTCGGCAGCATCACATCCAATAAAATCAGATCAAATAGTTCATCCACCGCCACCTTGAGACCCGCGCCACCGTCTTCAACACCTTTGACCTCGTAGCCGTTGAATACCAGTACATCCAATAGACCACGCAACAAAGCCGTGTCATCTTCAACCACCAGGATCCGTGCTTTGGCTTGTTTCATTTGAATCTTTCCTCTTGCAATATCGTAGGTTGGGGTTGAGCCGTCGGTCTGCAACTAAACTCGTTGGGTTCGCTTGTTTTGTTTCTATTTCAGACTGTTGAGGAGCAATAAAATCGGCGAACCTAACATAAAAAATGCCAACATCCCGCTTAACCCAACCTTGTATTGTTCTGAAAGTATAGAAAGTAATAGAATCTCTTGCTGCGTACAGTGAGAATCCGTCATATCGCACTCTCCGAGGCGTAGGCTACAAGCCGGAGGCCAGGGCGGGCCGAAACCTGACACCTCAAACCAGATTATCGGGACAATAACGTGTGAAAGTAAAATTTCTATGTATCAAGCTACTGGTAAATTTCATCACCCGAAGTTTAGAGTATATCAGATATTCGCAAATTCAAAGTAAAAGTTCTGTAAATATTCTTCCGCTTTCTTTTACACTTCTTTGAATTGCATTTGGCAGCTACTGAAGTAAAATTGAATTATGGAAGCAATACCGGTTTCACTTTTCCGTTGCATCTGATTTTATGACACATCAGTAGTTCTGAATTTTAGCTGAAAGGAGCCTATCATGAAACAAACACGATTGAAAAACTTTCTACTAATCTCCATTCTTATCGCCGCTACCGGTGTGGCCATGGCCTATTCATCAAACACGATCGGTGTGCTTCGGTCGAACTGGGATCCTGGCCCATCTCCCCATGGTACCGGACATGATGGAATTCTGGGGGTGTCCGGCCATCTGATTCAAGACAAAGTTCTTCTGGGGTCCGACGGCATCGTGGGCTTCAACCTCACGCTGCAGGCCGCAGAATTGCCGGCAACCGACGGCCGTGATGCCCGAAATGTGGACATGGTGATCGTCCTCGACCGTAGCGGTTCGATGAAAGGCCGCAAAATAGCGGATGCCCGCCGGGCGGTGTTGGCGTTATTGTCGAGCCTGTCCGACCAAGATCGCTTTGCCCTGATCACCTATTCGGATGGTGTTCACATTGCCTCCGGCCTGGCCAATGTTACCGCTGCCAACCGGGCCGGCATGGTATCGGCCGTCAACACCATCCGGGCCGGTGGAGGTACCAATCTTGGTGCTGGCTTGCAGGCCGGAATCGACATCCTTTCAGCTTCACGTCACCATCTGAATGCAGCCAAAGTCATTTTGATATCCGACGGCCTTGCCAATAAAGGGCTAACCGATGTCCGGGCACTGTCTGAAATTGCCGCCGTCGCCGTGAAAAATGAGTTTGCTGTCAGTACGGTGGGATTGGGGATCGATTTCAACGAGCATTTGATGACTGCCATCGCCGACCGGGGAACCGGCAGCTATTATTATCTGGAAAATCCAGCAGCGTTTGCAGACGTATTCCAAAAAGAATTTTTGGATACCCAATCAGCGGCCGTGACCGGCGTGAAAGTCCAGTTACCTATGAATAGCGGAATCGCCCTGATCGATGCCGCCGGATACCCGATAATAAATTACAATGATTACTCGGTTTTTTATCCGGGCAACCTGCGTTCCGGACAAACTCGCAAACTGTTTCTAACCTTGAAGGTGCCGACGAATCGTCAAAAGACGTTTGAGCTCGATACAATTAAACTCAGCTATCAGTACGACAACCGTACTCACGACACCGCCCTGGAGGAACCGCTTACACTTTCCTGCGTAAGTGATCGAAAGGAAGTGTATTCTTCATTCAATAAAACGAGCTGGTCGGAGAAAGTCATCAATGAGGATTTTAACCGCCTCAAACAGGAAGTGGCGGCCGATATAAAATCCGGAAAAAAACAAAGAGCCCTAAAAAAAATAGACCAGTACTACGAAGAACGGGAAGCAGTAAACATGTATGTCGGTTCGGCTCCCGTTGCTGAAAATTTGGACAAAGATCTCAAAGAGCTGAAAATCTTTGTAAACGATACCTTCAAGGGTGCACCGGCAGCTGTGCAGCAAAAGCAAAAGTCCAATGCCAAAGTCCTCCAATTTCAAGGCTACAGTGGTCGCCGTCAGTAATCTCGGTGTATAGAAATCAGGTTTCGGGTGTCCGGTTTCAGTATCTAACATCTCCTTTTCCTGACCCCCGATACCTGACACCTGAGCCTAGCGTTCTTTACAACATGTTGTTAGAAAAATGCCACCAAGGACCCAACCCGGACAAGCCGGAATTGAATATTGACGATTGAAGATTGAAGATTTGTTGTATCGCTTCGCTCTGTCTTTTCAATAAAAGTCGATAGCATTCCTCTCCGAGCCTTAGGATCTTCGAGCCAGAGGCTAAAATATTAAACTGGCTATGATATAAATCATGCGCAAACATGATGTGATTTCATTAAATAGGTACTAAACGATCAAAACGAACCCAACCATCACCACCACAAGGAGGAACCATGGCAATTATCGCCAGGATCGTCAACATATTTAAAGCCGACATTCATGGGGTCATGGACCGGCTGGAGGATCGAAGATTGCTGCTCAAGCAACATCTGCGGGATATGGAGGAAGTACTTCTTTGCAAGGAGGCGAACCTCAGGCAAATGAAGGCAAGTCACAATCAAAAACAAAAGGATCTCGCTGACTATCGACAGCAGTGGGAAGCACTGGATCATGACCTGACGGTGGCTCTGCGCAAGAACAGAGACGAGATCGCCCGAATGCTCCTTAGAAAAATGAAGCCTCTGGAAAATATGAGTGAAAAACTTACCCGTCATCTGGAGGCCTTAAATGAAGAAATGATACAAATAAAAATCCACCTGAAGCAGCAGCGTCTCCGCTATGAGCAACTCAAATACAGATCAACCGAATACCTTCGCCGGACACAGATGCAGCAATGGGAAAAAAATCTGGTTGTCCCGTTCTCTGCGGATGCTTGCGATGCGCCGACAGATGAAGAGATTGAATTGGAGTTGTTGAAGCGCAAAGAGGTACGGGTAGCCGATAGTGAATCGGTCCTTGATTAATCTATAGGAGGTATTTCGAAATGATAACCATAACATCACAGCATCCGATCCGAACGACCCTTTTCTTCGGCCTGATCTGCGGACTGTCATTTGTCCCCATCAATCTAACCATGGGCTACTTGCTGCCCGGCTCCAAACCCTACTATCTGTCCCTCTGGCTGTCCGTGGCAGGCTACTCATTGCTGTTGAGTTGTTGGAGTAAAAAACCGATTCTGTCCAGCGGTTTTCCGCTCTTGCTGCTCTTTGTGATGTCTTTTCTGGTGAATTCCCTTGCCGCTTATTACATTCTATCTTTGGCATTCCTTAGCTGGATTCGCAGTGAGATCTGTTTTCCAAATCCTGATGGCCGAAAACTGATCGTGGAATCGCTGTTCTGTATTCTTGGCGGGGTCCCGGTGGTCGTGTACACTCCCGCATCCGCAGCGGCCTGGGTGCCGGGCATCTGGATGTTCTTTTTGATTCAGGCACTTTATTTTACAATTTTTGAAATTAAGGCGATTGCACCAGGATACCCATATCAGACAGATCTCTTTGAACGGGCCGGCAGGCAAGCGGAGGCCATCTTGTCAGATCTTTGAGGTTGCCGCCGGCAAACAAACGCTTTTGATGCTGAATTGACATTCATCATCAAATATTTGGCGCCACCGATTGATCAAGTTAAGCCGTACTCGAGTCAACAA
>JASFFJ010000108.1:0-14496 GCA_050124355.1 Desulfobacterales bacterium
AACGATGGCCTGAGCCATGTAGGACAGATGATAGTTGCCGGCTGGCAAATACTCGGAATAGAAACGAGCGGCGTTGTGGCGCAGTTCCTGATGATAAAAGCTCCAGCGTGAAACCCCGTAGGACGACCAGTCGCTGTAACGAAACCACCACGAGCCGCCGGCATGCTTGAACGCACCTTTATCGGCATCCACCGTCGACGACGTCGCCAGATCCCTGTTGATTGGTTCCAGGCCGCCGGGCACGGGATCGTCGACCACCACAAAATTTCCGGCTGTCGGCAGGGAGACAAAAAGATCCACCCGCACCAGGTCGCCGCGGTTTAGCAAGATCGGCCTTTTTAAAATTTCCCATTGTCCGTCGACCTCCCGGCTGTATTCGCGATGAACTTCGATGCCCGCATTGATGGGGTCTTTTCTTAGGGCTTGCGGCGCATACGAGAGCCGCGTGCTATAGTAGAGGCGGCCCGGCCCGGCCCTTTCCAGTTTCAGGGTTGCCGCACGGCCCGGGTCATCGGCACCGATTGGTTTTTCAAAAATCGCCGGATCATCCCGCAAATCTGAAAATGTAGTCCGGCCCAGCTCTTGAGCATCCATCAGTATTCGCAGTGTCATATCGGGTGATTCACTTTCATACCTGCGGCTGTAGTCGATCAGCGCATTCATACAAAACATATTTTCCTGGGTGTTTTCCCAATGATCGCGCTGTTTGCGGCTCAGGGTGATGGCGCGCACGAGTTTGAAAGGGATGTCACCGACGCGTTGTCTACCCCGATCGGTTTGAGCATAAGCCGTCAATGCACTCAAGACCGCACCCTTGGTCCGCAAGGCGGATGAGAGGATGCGCGTGTAGCTGTCGTCGATGACGTCATTGAACACAAATCTGCCGCCCGATTCGCCGGCCTGGGCCAGTATCCGGTTGCAAACGTCACTGCGGATGGACGCCGAGTCCTTGATGTCCAAAGCCGCCAGCAGAAAATGGGCCTTGCCGAAAAGGCTCATTTGGGGCAGATGGGGCTGGTAGCGCTGCAGATCGGATCGGTTTATTTTCCCGCGACCCGCCAGGGCCGCCAGCGCTATCGCCCGGACTGTTGAGGCCATGCCTTTGGAATAAAAATCCGGCATCACGTCCCGTCGCAGCATGGTCAGAAGATATCCCTGCAGCCTTTCCTCAACCGCGGCCGGTATGTTATAACCGCTTTTGCGCAGCCAGTTGAACGCCAGGGCCGTATAGGCACTCAGATATGGGCTGACATTACGATCCTGGGCGATAAAATACGTCATGCCGCCATTGGGCGCCTGGTATTCCACAGCCCGCTCCAGCATGGCCTGCGGCAAGTGCCCACTGCCCTGCCAGGTAAAGTCATCGGACAGGTATGCATTTAAGTATTTGTAATGAGCGGCCATCACCCCCCTGGTGAGGACTTGCTCCCAGCAACTGTAGCTGTAATCACGCAGGTAACGGAAAGCGCCCTCGAGATTGCCGATCACGGAGGGTGACAGCGTCAGACTCAGGGCTCCGACATCCGTACGAATGTCCGCGGGAAAAAGGATTCGTTCGGTCACCTCTGGTGCTGTTGTCGATCCATAGCTGGCCGCAGTTTCCAGACGATAGCGTTTTTGAACATCAATGGTGTGAACGATCCCGTCCTGATCCAGCGCGTCACCAACGCGGGCAGTCAACGTGATCGTCCCGTCATTCGTGGTTTTCAACGGCAGCCAAACCATAACGCGTTTAAACGGCGCAATCTCCAGGGTCTGGCTAATCTGTCGGGTTTTTTGGCCGGTACTGGTTTCAATCACGCCCTGGGCCGACAGGTCCACGCTCAAGCGCCGGTGTTGAGGTGTGCGATTCATGATGCTGAAGCCGGCTTCGAATCTGTCGCCTTCTGTTACCTGATTGGGCATCACCGGTCGAATTTCGGTGGGTTGTTTGACTTTAAAGTGCCCCTCTCCCAGACCCATTCGGTCTCCGGGCGTCACCGCCATGGCCAGCACCCGCCAGCCGGTCAAATTGTCCGGCACGTCAAATTCAATGGCCGTGCGGCCCTCCGGATCCGTAAGAATGGAAGGATTCCAGTAACTGACAAACTTAAATACCGACCGCAGGCTGATATCCGGGCCACCGCCCCCGCCGGTGTTGGCTCCTTTTTTCTCGAATTTCTGGCGCCCCACCAACCGCGTGAGCAAACTGTAGTTTTCCAGATCGAGTCCGTCGACCGTGTAGAATCCCTTGTAGGGATCGAAATAATCCCGGCCCTGTACCAGCAAATCAAACACCGCTTCATCCAGCACGGCCACGGCCAGTTCAATCGGTTCACCATCGGCAGGATGGCGGGGTACGGCCGTCAGTTCTACCTTCACGCGATCCCGCGGCTTATAACTATCCTGCTGGGGCATCACCTGTACTAAGATCTCTTTATGGGGATCAGTGACCGGTACCTTGACATAGCCCATACGAAAGGTGGGTTTTCCCAGATCTACCTGGTTGTCGGGCGGCGCTGATTCAACCCGCGGGGAGGTGACGACCACCGATAGAAAAAACCCCGGCAAAAAATCCTTCTGAACTTCAAATTCGATGATCGGGGTGGTGCTTGTCAGTATTTGCAGCCAACTTCTCAGGACGCCGTAACGTTCGACGGTAATCAGGGCACGGGCACCGGGAAAAGGGTTTTTTACCAGATAGCGGGCCCGATCACCAACGCCATATTGCGATTTTTCGGCAATGATTTCCAGGCTGTTGTCCGGCCGCTCTTGCCAAATGACCCGACCCTTGCCGATCACCCACTGATAGATTTCGCTGCGGTGGGTGCGGTTGCGGGTGTCTTGAATCGTGGCTGTAATCCGGTGGGAGCCGGGATCCCGGGGGGTAAACCCGCAATGAACCGGTGCCAATTTGGATTGCAGTTCGCAGTGGGCGACCGCGACCCATTGATGGGCGTAGTGGGTCAGATAGGCATTGCCGGCGCCTTTAACCCGGGCAGCCCGGGTTTCCCGGCGTTCAACCTTGACCTCGATGGACACATTGTCCCGCGGCTTTCCCAAGGCATCCACCACCAAAAGATCAACCGCCGCCGGCTCATCCTCGTTCATCACCCAGTCCGAGGAACGCAGGCCCACATACCGGTCGCGTCCGGCATAGTCTGCTGTGGTCCGGCCTGCAATGTACTTACCACGATCATCTCTTACCGCGCTTTCAACCACCAGCTGGCCATATAAAATTTTACTTTCAGCCAGGGTAAATTGGGTCATCAGGTTACCCTTGTCGTCCAGGGTATCTTCAATTTGATGGACGCTTTGTTTGGAAGGGGCACCGGGCACGTAGGTACTGAATCGAAATCCCCGGGCAGACGGATCTTCCGACCGAAAGGGTCGGGATTCAAGGGTCGCGGTCACCCGGCTGCTGGCATCCGTATAGGGGCCGCCGGAGTGAAGTCTTGCCCGGGTGGCGACCTCAACGCTGTCTCCCGGTTGAAGTTTACGGCGGTTGAGGTCCGTGGTCACCCGGAAGGGTGCCGGCGTGAAATCACTGACCAGCACCCGCATGGGCTCCCAGCTGTCCTCGGAGAAGTCGGCTTTTAATTGAAAGCGATACCAGCCCACAGCGCCGGTTTTCGCCACCGCGAACTCGCCATCATGAGCACCGAAATCCGATAACGTGATATCGGCAACGGTGTGCACGATTTTTCCCGTCGGATCAATGATCTCGAGGGTGTAGTCTTTTTTGGGTGCCGGCACAAGTGTCTCATTGTTTTGGTCTCGAACATATAGCTTGTACTGGATCGTATCACCGGCCTTATACACGCCCTGGGCCGTGGTGCCCCAGGTGTGAATGTGTCCGTAACGCCGACGCATGTAAGGAGATACCGAATAGCGTGAGGCCCGGTAGGTATCGACCCGAAACTGGTATTCCAGAGGCACCAGAGCCAGGTCATCGGCCTTCTCGATTCTGACAAACAGACGGGGATCGGTCATTTTATAGGAATGCAAAAACGTTAGGTTGGGGTCGACTTCCCGGGTGCCGGCCAGCATGGCAACGCCCGTGGCATCCGTCACCGCCCGGGAAAGAACATTGGGGTGATGCGGTAATGCCGTCGCGTAGGCATCTCGAAAAATTTTTACCGTGGCCCCCGCTACGGGATGTCCCGTCTTTAATTCCGTTACCCACACCAAGGTATTAAAATGTCCGATCTTCACATGTACCTGAAACGGTGTTACCTGTGCAAAAAACCATCGATTCCAGCGATGCTTGGACACCGTGGGAATGGTATCCACCCGTCCCTGAACCACGCCGGATTGGCCGCCGAGCATCTTGCGAACCTTCAGGGGAGTTCGGAAAGCGATATCATTTGCTTGCGGAACTTGAAGTACGAGGTTTCGGCCGCTTTGCTCTCCCTTGGTTGTCAGACGATCATACGTCAGGGTAACCTTTTTTAGATTGGTCACCACCAGGGGCACTTCAGATTCCAGGTCTTTTTCCAGCACGGCTCGGGGGTGGGTCAGGGTAAAATCCGGCGGTCGGTGATCCGTGGCAAACTGCATATCGATCGAAACCGGCAGGGTACGACCGAATTCATCCTTGAATTTAGCCGGATCGCTTTGAATGGAATACATCTGATAAGCCTGCAACACTTCTGGTAGCCAAACGCGATACTTGCGGCCTTTTTTGTGGGGAGATCGCAGCCTGGAATACCCCCGGCGATTGGCCCAGGGATCATAGTCTTTTCTGCCTCCAGCCAGATCCGGTACAAAGCTCACATGGTCCTTGACCGCTTCTTCGACGACCGGCGCACTGAACACCAGTGCCACCTGTCTCAACGGATGGCAGCGTTCTTTAATATCATATTCTTCCTCAACCGCTCCTATTGTGATTTTTTTATTGGTATTATCGGTGCATTCGATCCCCTCAAAAGCAAATTCCGGAAATGTGTGAAACACCACCAGGACACGATTTTCAACGCCTCGCTCAGGACCGCTGAACGAAGCCAGGCCTGGAGTCACTTTCAACGTCACTTGAGTGTCGGGAGCAATTTCAACCTTAGGAGATATCAGCCAAACCCGTCGGGCGGCATTCCTATGGTCTGCCGGTGATGTCTCAGGTATACTTCCAGATCTAGCACTCGATGAATTATCCGGTACCAGCGCTATCTTTTCACCGGGCAGGGGCAGAATGATAGGTGTTTGCTTGTCATCAGGATCCGGTTCCACCTTCAGTCCAATCCGTTGTTCGTCGGGAACATCGGTCATCATGAAGACGTGTTTTTCCACGGACTCCCCCAAAACCGGTTGATTGAAGGCCAGACGAATAACAGGCATCCCGGGTGCCTTCCAGGTTCTAAACCAGGAATGGCGTACCTTGGGACGTTCGGTGATAAACCAATGCAGCACCGGTTCGGTGAGGGTGGCATCGTCTTCGGTCCTGATTCCGGGGTTTACGACAATATCATATCGGGTAGCCGGTTTCAGGGCATCGCTTTCATCGAGCCGGCAGGCCAGCGCACGGGTATTCAGCCAGCGCCACCGGCAATCTATTCCGGGAGATATGATGATGGGAATTTCAGCGGCACCGCGCGCCATGCGCCCCACCGGCACCACCTCCCGATTAAACTCAATTACGATCTGTCGTCCGGGGGGCACATCCATACCGGCAGGGGTGATGCGCACGACATTCAGTCCAGGGGTCCCGGTTTCGGGCTTTACGGCATCCGGCATGAGAAAATTGAATAATATCAGTAGCGCAGTCAGAAAGGCCTTAGAAACTGTTTGCAGGCGATGCATAGCATTTATTCCTTAGTTACTTTCTGGTCTGCGATTGGCAGGATCATAGATTGATTTCATATTTCGTACGTCAGTGTTCCGGTTGCGAGTTACGCGTTACAGGTTACGAGTTGCATGTTAAGAGGTTCTCCCTTCTGTCTGATAATCCCTTTCTTCGTGTGAAACTTCGTATGAGATTGTCCCAGGCCGAAACCGTGACCAGGCTGTAGGTCAGGTTACGCCGCAGGCGTTACCTGACAATCCCCTCTTATTTCTCGCTTCCTGTGAATCTTCAAGCTTAGTTGCCATTTCTTGAAGTCTTCGCTGCGCCTTAGATACCCGAATCCGTGAATCCTCCAATTGAGATTTAAGCGTCGAGCCCTGTGGTTTAAGAAAACGGGTGGATAGAACGACTACTATCGAGCATGGGATAGAAGGTTAGCTGGGTATTTCTATAATTTACCTAATCAACCAGTTACCTATTCAACGAGCTTTGATTTTAGCAAAATATCGGGCGTTTTCATAACAATAATTTACCTTTTACATTGGCCTGTCAAAACGCTCGGCATAGCCGGTCAACTCGACATACCCCTGACCGTTGATCTGATTTTCGCCCTTTGTCCCCCTGGCCGACACACTTCCTTCCCAATAGGTGACGCCGGTACTCCCGGAAGTCTGCATTTCCTGATCTGCCAGGTTAGGATTAATGGTTAAATCCAGAAAGTATGGAAATACCTGCAGCCGCCAGCGTGAAGGATAGACGGCCTTGGAATGGGGGCTTTTCCAGGTATTTTCTATGGTCACAGCGAATTCATCTTTCCCGATGGCCCGGGTGTTCCCGTCAGGGTCGACAAAGGTTCCACCGGAGGCTGCGCTGATACCGCCATCATCCGTCCTCAATAAAAATAGCATGATCTCCGTCCGATCGTTCAATTGCAAACTGAACCAGTCCCATCCCTCGATACCCGGTTCTAAAACCGCCGTGCTGAACTCATGATCCATCCATCCTTGCCCGCCAACAGCCATCGTTTTGCCGTCGAGAGTCAATTGACCTTCTACTGCAAGCCGGGTATAGGAATAATAGCAACTGGCTCTTTCCGGTGATGAGCCCTTCAGGCTGTAACCGGCTCGACCGTGCAGTACCAGTGGTTTCAGGGGGTTTAAGGTCAGTTCATAGGAAAACTCATCCGAATCGACCTTCAGCACCTGGACCTCGGCGCCGATGCGGGCCGACCAGTTTTTAAGATATACCATCGTTTCGGGGGGTCGGTAACGAACACCGGCCATTGACAGGGCCTCGCGGGCGACCGATTCGGTATGCAAATGTCGCTTGCCGGTAATATCCGAAACGGCCGCGTGGGCCAGATAAATCTGCTGGGTGCGCCAGGCGGACGGCGGATCGGGCCAGGTTCTATCGGCACCCGGCGGACTGATCTGGCTACGGAAAAACGTCAGCTGGAATCCATAAAGATCGCCGCTCCGGGAGCGCAAATTACCGGTGTAATACCACCATTCGGTGCGGTAGCCCGGGTGCGCGCCGTGGTCTTTGGGGAATTCGAGGTTGCAGGGACCGGTGATGGTTAGGTACTTTGATGGTGCCTCCGCCGACGCTGGTCGGCTGATAACTATAAAAAGTAATATAATAATGAAGAGTTTGTATTTTGATTGAATTACTACCATGATAAAATTTGAATGGATAAATTCATAAATAATCGCGGCTAAAAGCCGCTCCCACATGCTGAAGACATTTGTGGCTTCCTATCACCTCTTTCCAATATTCAAACCAAACAAGTCGGGATTGAAAATTGAAGTTCAAATCATTCGCCCTTTGCCTTATGCCCTCTGCCCCAAGCCCCAAACCCTATGCCCCATGCTCTGTGCGCCATGCCATATGCCTTTACTTCCCCATTCCGCATTCCCACTTCCCTCCGGGGCGTAGGCCCCATTGGCCCCTACGGGCCGGAGGCCGCATTCAATTCATTGCCGCAAGAGTGTCGCCGGTGGTTGCCGAAAAACCATCTTTATGGCCGGAAGCGCCGCTGACAGCGCGGTCAGAATGATCAAGGGCAAGGACATACCCAGTGCCCCCCAGTCCACCCCGTATAAAAACGTCCAGCCGAATGACTGCCGATTGATCACGTATACCAGCAAATAAGACAGGATAAAGCCGCAGACGATACCGGCCAGCTCACCCGCCACCACCATGAAGGCCGCCTCCCAGAAAATCATCGATCGGATCTGGCTGAAATCGGCGCCGATCGCAAACAGCGTATTCAGCTGCCGGGAGCGTTCCAATACCAGAACCGTCAGGGTCGTGGTAATCCCCAAGGCCGCTATGAGCAGGGCGATGAGCAACAATACCGTTGTAACTGCGAAGGTTTCATCGAAAACCCGCAGGATGGAAGCCCGCAGCGCCCCACCGCTGATCATATCCAGATCGCCATCCCAGCGCGCGATAATTCTCTTACGAAGATCGGCAACCGCAGCTGCCAGGTCCTGGTTTCGATCCCGGAAGAATACGCGCAAACCACTCCAGCGAGGGTCATGATACCGCGCTTTGAAATGTCCCAGAGAATAGAAGACCACGCCGCCCTGGGTACGGTAATCCCGCACCACTCCCAAAACCGGCAGTTCAACCAGGGACGTTTCTATCCGGGCACTGAAAATATCCCCAGCCGCCAAGCCTGTGCGGTTGGAAAAGACTTCGGATATAATCACCCCTTCTCCGCGCCGCAAGCGAGGCCGAATTCTATCCGGCTCGCCTTCCATCCAGAAAAAATCTGCGTAATTTAAAAAACGATCCAGATCCAAGAGCTCAAACTCGAAGGGAAAATTGTCATCGCTGAGAAAATATCGTCGATTGGGTACAATATCAAAATCAAGCTCGTCGCCCAGGCGCTGAAACCAGGCCGCTACCGGGGCGGGTATCGGTTGGCGAAATTGGTTGATCTCGTTGAGTTTGGTAGTCAGAAACAAATCACCGCTGATGGTCTGATAAGCCCATATTTCGACTGTCTGGCGAAAGCTGTGGATCATTATGACCAGCGATGCAAACATGGCTACGGCCGTCAGAAGCGCCCCAACGGAAACGGCGGTGCGGGTCCCGCTGTCTCGCACGTACCGGGCCGCCAGATATGCCGTTACCCCGGCAAAGCGGCGTAGCAGCGGCGAAAACCAGTTGCCCATCTGTACCAGCAACGGGGGGACGAGCAAAGAAAATCCCACGAACAGAAAAATAAATGCAATATATCCCGGCAGGGGCACACCCAGCACGCCGGGTAGCTGCGATAAGGGCAACACCAAGATAATACTCACCAGACCTGTCAGCGCGAGGTTGCGGGATAATTTTTTGGTGCCGATGCCATGTTGGGATACTTCCAGGGCTTCTTTGGGTGACACCTGCATGGCTTCCCGGGCAGGTTGTAGCGCCGCCAGGACGGATATCATTACAGTCACCCCAAAACTCAGCGCTATCTCCCAAACACTGAGAGAAATGGTATCCACCTGCACGCGCACAAACAAGGTTGAAATGGTCTGGCTTACGCCGTGTAACAAATACTTCACCAGAAAGGTGCTGAGGGGAATCGCCACAATCCAGCCGCCGATACCGAAAAATGCACCTTCTGCCAAAAACACGAGTAACAGAAGATACGGCGATCCACCGGTGGAGCGTAAAACCGCCAGTTCGTGCCGACGGGAAGCGGCGTTCAATGCAACCAGTGAGTAAACCAGGAACATCCCCACGAACAAAGATGCAAAACTTAAAATGGAAAGATTGAGCTGATAGGCCCGTATCATTGCCTGCCCGCTCTCCTTGGCAGCCAGCGGTGAACTCAAGAGGACGCCGTCAGGTAATATTTTCCGGATAGCTGCCAGATCCCGATCCGCCACACCCGGCTTAAATCGTAAATCGATGCGGTTCACCCGCCCATACTCCCCGGTGAACTCCTGGAAGGTGGCGATGTCCGTCAACGCCACCCGGCCGCCCTCAACCAAGGCCAAACCTTGGGACGCCATGGTTCCGGCGATTTGAAACCGCGCGGTCTGCCGGGCATTTTCCAAATGAATATAATCGCCTGGCTGCCATTGATAGTCGCGCGCCAGACGTTCCGCGATAATTATGGTGTAGGGGTCTTTCAATAATTTCAGCCAGGAATCGGTATCCTCGCTGGATTTGCCGGCAATTTGCCAGCTACGAAAGGAACGGTCCAAAATGGGGTCAGCGCCGATTAGAAAAAAAGGATCTGAGTTTGGCGGTCGGGGTCGGATGTAAATAGAAAGCAGTGGCGAAACCGTCTCAATGAGGGGATGTTTGAGTAGCTCTGCAACCAGTTGCTCTGGCACCGTCCCCCCAGGTCGGACCAAAACCCGATCGGCCCGACCGGAAATTAATTCCATGCTGCGACTGAAAGAATCCAGCGATGCATGGATGGAAAGTCTTACACTGGTAAACACCGCCGCCCCCAGTGCGATCCCGACAAGTACGGTCAGTGCCCGGCCCGGATGCTGTCGCAGGTTTCGCAGACTGAACCAGACAAAAAATTTAAAGAAGAAGAATATGCGCTGCACGGTTAATGTTGTATTAATAACTAAACCAAACTAAGGCCGTTCCTTTTTCGGGTGTCAGGAGACAAACAAATAAAAATTTCAAATAACAAATATCAAATATCAAACAAATTACAATAACCCAAATTCAAAATCCCAAACAATTGGCCTTTGATCTTAATTGAGATTTGGACATTGGGATTTGGGATTTATTTGTAATTTGGTGCTTGTAGTTTGTTTTTCTCTATTTATCTGAGTTAGGTTTTTCAACCCGCAACGTTGAATCCAGAACAGCGATACCAAAAAGCTACACCTCCGATATCATTCCATCTTTCAGGTTGATTTTAACGGAAGCCAGAGAATCTGCCAGGGAGCTGTGGGTCGCTATGATCACCGTTCGCTTCCATTTACGGTTCAATTGCGCCAATAAATCAACCACAATCTGCCCGTTTCGGCTGTCCAAATTTCCGGTGGGTTCATCGGCAATAATGATGTCCGGGTCATTGATCAACGCTCTGGCAATTGCAGTGCGCTGCATCTCACCGCCGGATAGCTGAGCCGGCAGGTGATCCCGTCGCTGGCTGAGACCAAGCCAGTCCAACAATTCCATTGCCTTTGACGTGACGCGGTTGGGGCGTTTGCCGGCCAACAATCCGGGCAAGCTGGCATTTTCAAGAACGTTTAAGGTCGGCATCAGATTAAAGGCCTGAAAAACCATTCCCACAACTTCCCGCCGAAAATGAGTCAGATTCGCCGGTGTCGCTGTTGTGAGGTCATGATCTGCGACCTTCAATTCCCCCCGGGTCGGTCGGTCCAAACCGGCCAGTAAAGACAGCAAGGTGCTTTTGCCGGAGCCGCTGTCTCCTTTCAAAACCACCAACTCCCCGGCATCAATACAGAGATCGATGGTGTTGATACCGATGACGTTGCTTTCACCCAGCGCATATATTCGTGTCAGGTTCCGGGTTTCAATGATGGTTTTGGAAGCGTCTGAATCCATGCTGTCAGGGTATCTACCGGCTTATTGCAACCTTAAAAGCTGGTGTCAGCCTGTGGGAGCGGCTTCTCGCCGCGAATATGGGGTCATGTCTAAAAGGCGACTACTTTTCGCAGCTGGAAGCCGCTCCCACAAGAAATTGATGAGGTAGCTTATTCAGCCAGAAATCCTTTCTTGATGCCATCATCAATCAAAGAACTCACATAATTCCATAGAATCGGGGCACCGTCAGCTACCGGATGCATGCGTTCTTTGACCTGGGCGCTGTTGACATTGTTTTCTTGCCAAATTTGCCCCTCGGTAAAATAATTGTGCAAAAAGGGCTGTAGCCGATCCAACGCGTTGGCATACCTCGATTCGGGCGTCTTTCTTTCTTCAAATTCATCCCATAGGTCCCGAAACGTCGCCGCCTGACCTGCCGGCAGGAGATTAAAAATCCGGTCGGCAGCCTTTTTCTCTCGCCGGGCCTGATCTTTTCTTCCCTGATCGTCATAGCAGTAGGTGTCGCCGGCATCGATCTCGATCAGATCATGGACCAGCAAAATTTTCATCACCCGAAATAAATCCACCTCCGGATCTTTTGTATATTCAGATAAAATTAATACCATTAGGGCAATATGCCAGGAGTGCTCGGCCGAGTTCTCCCGTCGAGAGCGATCCAACAAAATCGTCTTTCGCAGAACCTTCTTTAGCTTGTCAACCTCGAGTATGAACTCGATCTGCTGTCTGAAGCGGTCTTTTTGACCGGGCGATATACTGTATTTTAAATTATCCGGGAAATTATTTCCACCTTCCGAATTCAATAACATTTTCAGATCTCCCTTTTACACATGGACCACAAGACCTTCTGTTCCCGACAGGGGCTGGACGGTGACCGGGTCAAAAAAAGTGAACACTCCAGCCACAGAACGGGAGGCGTCAGGAATCCCCCTTGAAGGGGGCGAAGACAATTACTGTAATCATTGTTTTCACACCGGCTCAGCAGAACCTTTCCGGTACCAACACTAAAAGTGGTGGTTTAATGTCAATTTTTTCTCGTACCACTCGTTACGAGAACATCGTTCAAACCCCACAGACTCGTACAAGCATAGCGCTACCGGTTCCTCGCCATCCGCAGTTAATTCGACGGTTGAGACGCCTTTACTTTTAAGATCAGCCAAGCCTGCCAGCAATACATCACGACCAATCCCCTTGCCTCGGTAATCGGGATCTACGCCCAGCATATGGATCTCACCTGTCACGCCGTCTGCTGCCAAGCCCTCATCAGCAAATATGCGGGTCCAGCAGTAGCCAATGGGCTGATGTTTCAGGTAGACCATTATGACATTTCCCGGCGAGCAGCTGCTTAGGTTGATCCGATAGGCAATTTCATCGAGAGTATTGGGGTTAAATCCCCAGGCAGCGGCAAAAGTACGATTTTGGATATATGTCAGTTTATCTGCCTCATCAGGTTCTAAACTACGGATAACATATTCGCTCGGCTCGATGTCTGGCAATTGTATATCGTTAAGGTTCAGCTTTAAACCATAGAAATGGCGGATAAAATTAAAACCCAGGCGCAAGGCGAGGCGCTTGCCCGGCAGGTTTTCTTCCGCAATATATACCTGTGCCACCTTGATGTCAGCGGCCTCGGCATGTCCAAGGGTGCGACCAATCAATTCTGTGGCGATACCATTTTTTCGATGATGCGGATGGATCATACATTCCAGAATGACGCGGTTTAATGCGGCTTCTAGAAAACCACCAGCATATCCGATGATGCGGCTGCCACGTTCTGCAACAAACAAATCCTTTTCCGGGTGAAAATTTGGGTGTCCTAGCTCTTCTGCCAAACGCTGCTTTGAGATTAAGCGTCCTGATTGATCTAGTCGATTTACCTCCATATGCAATTGAAGATAGTTGCCAAAATCAGCGCGGCAATAATTTCTAATTTTATAATACTCTTTGCTCATTATGGTCCAAATTAGGGAATTTGCTCAAAATAAGGGGCAGATCGCAGACAATAGAAAACATATCGCATATTTATTGATTCAGCCGCAAAAAGGCGCAAAAAAACAAAATTAGAGTTTCACATTAAATAATTTCACTAGGTTACGAAATCAAAATTTACAAATTATGACTTTTTTCGAGATCATCTTTTTTGAGTTGTGAAAATTCCGATATGAATGTTTTAACGGGTGACCGTTCGGGCTAAGACGAAGTCCAAAGTACATCTCCGCAAAGACTGGGATCATGGTTCCTGGCGGAAAAAGCTTCGAAGGCCTGTTTCTCTTTTTTCAGCACGGTAGAAGATCCGTGACCGGAATAGATCCGGGTATCTTCGGGCAGAACAAAAATCTTGCTGGTGAGGGATTCCACGATCCGTCGAAAATCAGCTGGAGACCCGGTTTTACCCGGTCCACCCGGGAAGAGGGTGTCACCGGCGATCAGGTAGTTTGCGGTCAGAAAGCACAAGCTGCCCGGAGTGTGCCCCGGCGTATGCAATACCGTTGATTGAATATCTCCCCAGGAGACCACATCGCCATCACTTAACAACATGTCCGGTTGCAGCGGCAAACTGCCGGCATCATCGCGGTGAGCGGCCATTGGTACATTCAGGGCGGACTTTACTTCGGCCAGGGCACCGGTATGATCCATGTGGTTGTGGGTCATCAAAATGTATTTGGGATCGGTTCCCTTCAGCTGGGCCAATATTTTACCGACCTCTCCCGGCGCATCCACCAGCACACTTGCGCTGGTTTTCCGGCAGGTCATGAAATAGGCATTGGTGCCGAAGGGTCCCAATTCAAGCTTTTCAATCTGGATACGGTCATCTTTTGCAACAGTAACCATGTTATCTCCTTAAGATCTTTGTAATGATGTTGAGACAAGTTGGTTGAAAACGGTGCTGACAGAGTCTCCAAACATCGATAAACAAGCTGAATCCCGACTGGCCTACTTTTGGCCTAAGCTAACTATCATTCATATTTTGGGAATGTCAAACCCCTTTTGGGTCCGCTTAATTTTAGGCCTCCTAACCTCCGTCGAAAAACTTGTCGGGAGGTCTTGAGATTAAAGGAACCCACCAAAATTGCAGAAAAATTAAGTATAGCTTCAAGATGCAACACTATCTATAAAAAATGGCTATCAACAACGGTGGATAGTGCTTTGCTTGCCATGAAAAATTAAGAAATAAAATTCAGGACGACTCGCCCGAAATC
>JASFFJ010000109.1:0-14395 GCA_050124355.1 Desulfobacterales bacterium
CGCGGATAACCCGGGTCATAGCGGATTCGCTGATATTGAATTCGTTTAAAAATTCGGCTGCTTCTTCGGCAGATATCCGGGCAAGCTCCTGCTCGAGTTTTCCCCTGATCACCAGACATTTTTCCAGTTCGGTAAGGTTGTCAATTTTTGGTATGCCGGTGTTATCTTCATCATTGTTGAACAGGACCAGCATCGGTTTTGCGGATAATAATGTAAAGCCTCTTAGTTCGGGGGCCGAAGCAAGCTCGGTCGACCATCTCAAGGGGATTTCATTTTCAAGGTTTTTACTGCATTGGTTTAAAAGCGAGCGCTCCCGCGGGTCTGCTTTCTTGCCACGTTTGTGATCTCGTTCAATCCGTTCCAGACGCTTTTCGACCACCACCAGATCCGCTATAATCAATTCCTGTTCCAGATTCCGGAAATCTTCGTAAGGTGTCGATTTTTCCAGACCTGGGCCTGTATAATTGCGAATAACGTGAATCAGTGCGTCGCACTCTCGGGTCGTCGTCCAGATACTCTGCGCCTGACTCTGTTTGTTTTTTGCACTGCCGGAGCCTGGCAGGAAATAGGCTATCTGGGCATAGATCGTCTTTTGTGGACGATACATCTCGCTCAATATATCAATTCGGCTGTCAGGAACCCTGATGGTACTGATTCGATTTTCACTCTTGGAAGTGATTTCAGACGTGCTTTTGGTCAGGGCATCAAAAACAGTAGACTTGCCGGACAACGGCAGGCCGATGATTCCGATTTTCATTTTATTTAAATTCAAGTTCTTTGGAACTGTTCATTGTCAATTCACCCGCCGATTCAAAGGGAAGTGTGGTCGCAAACGTGCTGTCACCTGCCACTCTGAGCTTGCCGTTTAAACGATATTTGAGTTCTTCAGATTCATGCAGGCCGTATACGCTTTTAAACATATTGATGACCGATGAATAGACCGCAACCGTCACGAGTTCCGTGCCAAAAGAGGGTATTTTCACAGGCGAGTTGGATACACCGGCGGCAAAGGGTTGTTCATTGATCTCAAGCTGTGCCTCCAGGCCTTTGACATTCAGATCCGTATCATTGGTGTTAATGACCCGTAACTGGATCCGGAAAACCGTTTCAAAACCGGTAAATTTCTCCACCCGAATATCGGCCAGTGAAACTCGCGGCGGTTCCAGCGGTTTACCAAGGCCGGCACAGCTTACCAGTATGAGACCGAAGATTAAGAGTGAAATTGCCGGGGAGATGCGAAACACTTTCGTTTTAATACTTCTAAAAATCGGATTTAAGGGAATAAAAACCGGATGGAAGTTAAGCGCCGGGTTATTCGTGATATTCAGCATCTTAGTCCCCCAATACACCCTTCAGCAAGCCTTTGGCTTCTTTCTCAAATGGTTTTAGCTCTTTTTTTTCAAAGATTTTTTTTACTTCCTTGGATTCAAAAATCTCTTTTTCTATGCGCTGTTGGGCGGCCTTGCTTAAGTCCGGGCGAAACGTTGGTTGGGAGAAGGTTCCGGATACCAAGACCGGTACCATGATGCCTGAACGTTCGACCGTATCACCCTGGCCCTTGATCGTAGCCACAGCTTGGGGATCCACGCGGAAATCTAAAGTTTCCTTCACCAAATCAGCACTGCCGACCGCGGTTATCCGGATAAAAGGTGATTTGATGCTGCTTTGAGGAGTATTGACAACACCGTTTTTGATTGTAAAAGGCATCAGCAATTCGGTGAAATCGGTTCGTGGTCGCTCCTCGCCACTTTTGGCCATGCCAAAAGCGGCGCCAACATTGCGCGCCATGGCGGACAAATCAATGCCGACGATGGCGCCGTCATTGAACTGCAGCTCGCCTTTGCCGTTTAAGGTTTTCTTTATCCTTTCAGGATCATCGCCGGCCATGGCCAAGTTGATATCGGCGTTGGTACTACCCACCAGAAAGTCTTTTTCCAAAACATCCTGCAGCAAAGGACCGACCTGGATGTTATTGAGCCGCAGGTTCAGGTTGCTGCGGGGGGTGTCTTTGGCGACATTCAAGACTGCTTTGCCGGCTGCATTTCCCTGATACATATTTAATTTCAGGGGATCGATATTGAATATACCGTCTTTGGCGTTGATTTGAATCACGGCATCTTCAATTTGGGCCTTGTTTACCGTGAGTTTCCCTATTTTCAGAGCACCATCGAGTATCAGACGCCGCAGGGGTGCATAATCAGGTTTCTTTTTGGCGGGTTCTACGGGCGTTGACGTTTTTTCTTTTGAAGTTTGCTCGCTTTTGGGCGGCATGTATCGATCCAGGTTAATTTGGTCCAAATCCAGATCAAATTTGAGATTCGGTTTCGAAAACTCAGCCACTGAAGTGGAAAACGTCAATTTGGATTGATCCAGTACCAGATTGCCCTTGGTCAGTGTTACGTTCTTTGCGTCCGCTTTTACATGCGTTTTGAGAGACAGGCGGTTGATGGCTTCCGGATCTGTTGTGGTTACGGGAAATTCCTGGCCCAATTCAGACATCAGCCTTCGTGGTGAAAATTCAGCCAGCTCAATGTCCACATCGACGCCGGGATTGCCGATGGGATTTTCAATATTGCCTTTCAGGCGCATTGCCAACAGTTTGAGGGCGTTCAGAGATAAGTCCAAGGCAATTTTGCCCTCTTTCAAGCCTGTTCCCACCGGTCCGACGACCCCTTCAAGAGACAAGGGTTTTTTGTCCAACTGGGCTGAAAATTTCAGATTGACCGGACGATTCAGTGATACATCCTTTAGCAGTAGATTGATTTCCGTAACTTCCTTTGTGGTGTCCGTGGTGTGATCGACCCAAAGGGCCGAACCATTGTTAATGGAGATGTTCTCGGCAGTCAGGGCGCTGAGCGGGATTCCCATCCCATCCGAAGTTGTCTCGATCGATGGCGTTTTCTCTGCGGATGCATCTTTATCCGCTGGTCTCGGCTGCTCCCAATTGGCCCGTCCGTCTTTATTTTTTACCAGGACGACCTGTGGTTCGTTTAACACAAAGCGCTTGATTTGAACATCTCTGCTGAGAAGCGGCAACAGTTTTACCCTGGCTTCAAAGGATTTCACCTTGATAAAATCTTTTTCGGAGAATCCGTCCGGGTTGCCCAGACGCAGATCTGAAAACGAAACACCGGCCCAGGGAAAAAGGGATAGGTTTAGATCGTCTCCCACCGAAAAGGGGCGACCAGTTGCTTCGGTCACCTTGCTTTCAAGCATCGGTTTGTATTTTGCGACATCGACAAACATGGGGATGAGAACCAGGGCGGCTATGATGACCACCACAAGGCATCCGACAGTAATTGCAGCCCATTTTAAAAATTTTTTCATCATTCTTTTCCTTTCAAAAGCGCCCGGAGCAAATCCGAATGTGATTTGATACATCGTCAGACTGGTCTAACTTAGGCACCCGCCTTGCCGGTGTCAAGCACGGTGCAGGTGCATGTAAATTAATGTCAAATAGGAAGGCATTATTTACGAATTTTGTCTTATTTTTTTTTTGATTCGCTCAGATATGCAAGCAGCCCAATTTCCTATCAAAAAAGTCAGATCAGATAAAAGCGTGCTGAGAATTAACTTATCAAAGGATTTGATGGCCCACGCTATCAGAAGAAACCTAGCATGAAATCAAAATTCTTTTTAAAATGATGCCGCTTGGTGGGTCTCGATCGCCCTAACGACGTGCGGGAAGATGTGGTCGACGATGACCCGGTATCCTTCTGCCGTGGGATGAATCCCGTCGGCCTGGTTCAGGTTGGGATTGGCGG
Organism: Desulfobacterales bacterium; assembly: GCA_050124355.1. GTDB lineage: Bacteria > Desulfobacterota > Desulfobacteria > Desulfobacterales > JAFDCJ01 > JAFDCJ01. The sequence continues at coordinate 3,765 of JASFFJ010000109.1, forward strand.
CCACTCCGGTCAAAAAAAACGGGATTAGATCGACCTTTTCTTCCTGGGCAACCAATGGATAATTATTTTCAAAAGCAGAGACGTATTCTTCACCCAGGTTTCGGGCCATTTGCATCCCCCCAAGTAAAACGGTCACACTTTTTTCCTTGAGTTTCCTAACCAATGTAAGAAGATTGGTTTTGATCAACTCGGGATCAATGCCCCGAAGGCCGTCATTGGCACCGATGACCAGGATGACGATGTCCGGCCGCAACTTTAGAATCCAATTGATTCTGGCAAGGGTTCCGCTGGAAGTCTCCCCGCTGACTCCCGCATTAATGACCCGGTAATGGTGACCTTGGGACTGCAATTTTTTTTCAAGCAATGCCGGGTATGTAAATTCTTCGGCTACCCCCAATCCTTCGGTGAGACTGTCACCCACGGCAACAATAATTCCCTCGTACTCAGGGGAGTTTAGATCAGAAGGCGGCGTTGATTCATCACTGCAGCCCGCCATGAAGATAACCATCAATAAGGCGAAGAAAAAAATGAACGTAAGCTTTTTTATCGGATTCATATCAAAACTTCAATTCGACATTCGACATTCGTCACTCGTCATTCCGGTACCTCATTCCTGGCTTTGATTTCTCAGGAAAATAACCGGCTTCTGGCGCAGAATGGAACTTGAAGGCAGCAACCCGACAGTGACAATCAGCAGAACGGTTGCGGCAATCAGTAAAAAGCTGTTCGCCATAAATGGCGTGTAGGAAATTTCAAACACCTTTGAACAGATTATCCAACTACAAGTTTGGGAAAGCACTAGCGCCAGAGAGGCGCTTACGAGACCCAAAAAAAGATTCTCAAGGGTAAAAACGGCAGCTACAAAAGCGCCTTTGGCACCCAGTATTTTATAATACACGGCTTCCTGAATTCTGGCAAATCGGGTGGCTAAAACAGAAGAAAGAATGATTAAAACGCCGGCAACAATGCTGAATAGGGCAAAAAAGCGAACAATTAACGATAATTTTTTCATTACTTGGGTGAAAATCTTCAGGGTTTCGGTCACATCAATGGCACTGATATTGGGAAAGTTTGCCGCGATTTTTGCTTGAATTAGCGCTATCCGATTCCTGGGAACGTTTACGGCGGTAAATATGGTTTGGGGAGCCTCCTGCAGCGTTTGTTCGGGAAATACAAAATAAAAGAACGGCCGAATCGACTCCCGCGTTCTTGTGCGAATACTGGATATCCTGGCCTGCAGTGGAACTCCCTGAATGTTAAACGTGATGCGATCACCGATTTGCATATCTTTGATTTTAGCCACTGTATCCATCACGGATACCTGTAAATCTCCCCAGTCGTCGTTGTGAAGGCGGCCGCCTTTGACAATCTTCTCATCTTCCAAAAGGTAGTTGCGATAGGTGAGGTTAAAGGTTCTGGCAAGATTGTCGCTGCGCCGCCGCCGCTCTTTTTGCCGGTTAATTTTTTCGCCGTTGATGGTCAGAATCCGAGCCCTGATGATCGGATAATATTGGGCCTTCATATCCAGCATATCAGAAAACCGCTCCTTCTGGTCGGGCAGTATGTCCAGGAAAAAAAGATTGGGCGCATCGGCAGGATAGGATTGAATAAAGGCGGCATCCAAATTCTGTTCGACTTGGTAAATTGAAAAAATGACGGTTAGAGAGGCTGTCAATGTAATGATAATCGGCTTGGTCGCATTTTTGGGGCGGTACAAACCTCTGATGGCCTGACGCACTACCAGAAATTTTACCTTCAGTCGCTTCAGGATATACAGCACCGTTCCGGCCAAAAGCGCTGTGATGATAATCAGCAGAATGATCCCTCCGACATAATATAGTGCGGTCCTGATATCCTGGACCTGCCAGAATACCAGCATCAGGAAAAAGATGAACAGTAATCCTGAAATCAAATAAAAAGACCACCCTTTTAGTACTGGGATGGCTTCTTTTCTAAACACAGCCACCGGTTTGATGTTCTTCAACCCGTATAGTGGTATAAAAGAATACAGCCCCACCACGAGTACGCCTAGGCAGAGCCCCTGGAAAACTGCTTGCCAGGTGATCTGCAGTTGCACATTGGGGGGCACAAATCCGACAAAAAGGACATTCAGGGCTTTTTGAAGTAACAGTCCTCCGACAAGTCCCAGCGTCGTTCCCCCCAAACCGAGAACAGAGAGAATTAGAATATAGTGGCGACTGAAGAACCGGCTTGTGGCCCCGATGGTCTTCATGATGGCGATGGTTTTTTCATTTTCCTTCAATAACGCGATCAGAGCGCTTTGAATGCCGACACCCGCGAGCAACAGAGTGAAAATGCCAATGAAGCTCAGAAAAAAAAGCAGATTGTCAAAAAATCGATTTACCCCGGACCTTGCCGTTTGAAACGTATCCACCCGTTCCAATTCTTCATCGGCCACGGCTCTTAAACGGTTTGCAATCGGGTCGATGCGGCTTTGATCAAAAACCTTGATTAAATAGTTGTAGGTGACCCGGCTTCTTTTGGTCAGAAGCTCCAGCTGGCTAAGGTCTTCAGCCGAAACAAAAATGCGGGGCCCTAAAAAGAAAAAATTCACTGGCTGATCCGGTTCCGTAAGTACCACATCGCTGATTTTAAGGACGGCATTGCCCACTTTTATTTGGTGACCGACATCAAGTTTAAGACGGTCCAGCAGGGCCGGAGCCACAATGATGCTGCCCTTGGTTAGCGCCCGGCTGAAATCTCGCCCCGATCTCAGCACCACTTTGCCGTAAAAGGGATAGCCTGCTTGAACCACCTTAAGTTTCGCCAGCAAAGCGTCTTGATTATCTTGAGGACGTACCATTGAATAAAATTCCCAGACCCGGCTGGCCTCAATTTCATTACCGGCCTCCAGCCGGGCAACAGCGTCGATGACGGCTGGTGATAGATCGTGATGCGAGTGGATGATAATATCTGCCGCATTCAGTTTCTTCGCATCTTTTTGCATGGACGTTCGCACGCTGTCAGAAAAACCATTCAAAGAAATAAGGGTGACAATGGACAGGGCCACGCACAACAGAAAAACAAATCCCTGCCTCCGTGATCGGATAATCTGGCGGATGATGAATTGGATATGTATATAACTGTTCTTCACTGTTGCGGATCGATTCTGATTAATATTTCGATTTTGCTGTTAAGATATATGCAACCCCATTAATTGGTTTCAGGTGTCAGGTTTCGGGTTTCAGGAAAGGTAGGCACAATCGCATTTCCTTAAAACCGACACCTGAAACCTGACACCCGAAAACTCGAGATGTTTTAGCTCCCCAAGGATGGCAGAATATTTTACCATGCAATAATAGGCTGAAATTTACCCCATCATCCCGTTTATCAAAAAACTTTACCCGGAAGTAATTCGACCGTCCTGAAGGAAGATCATCCGATCTGCCATCTTGGCGATGTTGATGCTGTGGGTCACCAGGACCAGTGTGGTGCGGGATTCTTTCTGAAATTCAAGTAGCAATTCAAGGATAGCGTGACCGTTTTCAGAATCCAGATTGCCGGTGGGTTCATCGGCAAAAATTATCTTTGGGTTGTTAATCAACGCCCGGCAGATGGCCACGCGTTGCATCTCGCCGCCCGAAAGCTGGTGTGGGAAATTGGTGCTTCGTTTGTCTAATCCCATGCGCTGCAACAGGTGCTTGGCCTTCTCCCGGGCTGCCGGGTCGTGTTTGAGTTCGGCCGGAAACATAATGTTTTCCAAAGCGGTCAGCGAAGGTATCAGATGAAAAGACTGGAATACAAAGCCGATCATATCTTTCCGCAGGTGGGCAAGGTCATCTTCGGATTTATCGGTGATATCCTTATCCTGCAGAAAAACCCGTCCGGATGTTGGTTTGTCCAGTCCCGAGAGCAAGCTTAGCAGCGTCGTTTTGCCGCTGCCGCTGTTACCCTCAACAACCAAGAATTCACTTTCGGATACGGACAGCGACACATTGTCCAGTACGCGAATTTCGCGGTGATCAACGTTGTAGGTTTTTGTCACTTGTTTTGCTTCTATAATTTTCATTTCACTTGTTTTTTTTCTTGGACAGGGCATGCTGTAATTTCTCGCCCAAAGACCCCATAGCGGAATTTGATCTGTCGGCAAAGGCTTGCCAATTTTGCTCATCGGCCGTATTGGCGGGCGCCAGGGTTAATTTTCTTTCGGCAGGCTGTATGGCTTCAATAACAACCGGTATCAAATCACCTTCCTTCAGCCTTTCTACAAGACCCGGTTCACTGAGTTTACGAATATTGGACTTCGGAAGAAGCCCGGTGATGCCGGGCTCCAGGGTGATAAAGTAGCCGAACTTCTCTTTTTTTTCCAAAATGCCTTCCAGGGCCTGGCCGATCCTGTATTTTTCTGAGACGTTGATCCATGGATCGCCCTCGGCGTCTCTGATACTCAAGGATATACGTCTTTTGGCAGGATCAACTTCCTTGATCAGAACCGACACGGTTTCACCGGTGGAAACCTCGTCTTCAGGCTTTAACACCCGCTTTTTATAGCTCATTTCACTGATATGAACCAACCCTTCGATGCCGGGGGCGACTTCCACGAAGGCGCCGAAATTGGTACAACGGGTGACGGTTCCCACTATTTTCTGGCCTTCATGAAAATTTTCGGCGGCGCGTTCCCAAGGATCCTCGATGAGCTGTTTCATTGACAGTCCGATTTTCAGCAGTCCGGGCCTTTTATCGGATTCGATGTTGATGACTTTAACCTGGACGGTATCTGCTATGTTGACCATGGCTTCGGGTTGCGCCGTTTTTGACCAGCTGAGCTCTGATACATGAACCATTCCCTCCACCCCATCGGACAGCTTCACAAAAACACCAAAAGGCATTATCCTGGTGACGGAGCCGTTCAAGACATTTCCGACATTCAAGGTTTCATAAAATGCTTTTCTGGCCTTTTCCTGTTCCCGAGCGAGTAGTTCACGCCTGGAAACGATAATATTTTTGCCGTTTTCTTCGAAGGTTGTAATTAAAAAATCGAATGTTTTGGTCACATAATTCGCCGGATCCTCGACATAATCGAGGTCCAATTGGCTTATCGGACAGAATGCTTTGCGTTGCAGAACTTCAACGCGGACTCCCCCCTTGCAGGTTTCCAGGATTTTACCCTCGACAGGGACGGCTTTATCATGGGCTTCCTTCAAGATGTGGAGCCCACCGATACCCGATACGGCCTTGGACAACTTGATCTCTTCTTCAGACAGGGCCACAACATACAGCTCCAGTAGATCGCCTTCTTGGAGCGCCAACGTTCCATCTTTGTCGAGCAATTCAGCCTTGTCCACAACGCCGTCAATTTTGGAGCCCGTATCGACGAAAACGGAATCCCTGCCAATGGAAACAATTTTGCCGCGGATTTTATCGCCGATTCCCACCTCGGCCTCAGCTCCGGGGCTGTAATCATCAAGCATCTCGGCAAAGCTCTTTTCATTTTCTTGATTATTTTCATCGTCAAAATGATCGGTCATAATCTAAGCTCCTTGGGCCATTATCGGGATTATTTAAATCCCTCGTGCAATATAAGGTGTTTTTTTGACTTTACAAATCAACCTATGCTGCATTAACAGGGGATCCTAATATTTTCAAGTGGTAGTTTCAACTATTTAAGTCGATGGTCGTTTTTTTCAGGTAATCTTCCTCCCCATCAACAGATTAAATTGACAAATTTATGATAATATACTAAATTTCATTATATATCCAACAGTTATAATATATTTTATAAAAACCATAAAAGTTGGTGACGACAGATGTCGCTTAACCCCATGAAAAACCAAGGCCAATATTTGATGGAAGGTGATCAGGAGGCGCTGCGGCTTGATGTCAAGACCGACGCTAAAACGGTTGAAGCGCAAGCATTGTGGGCCGGCATCCGACCCGGCATGCGGGTGGCAGATTTGGGTTGTGGAGCGGGTAAAACCACTTTTCACTTAAACCGGCTCGCTCAGCCAAATGGCCGGACCGTCGGTGTCGATATCGCCGAACAGCGGATTGAGTATGCCAAAGACCATTACAGCGATGACGGTATCGAATATCTAACCGCCGACATCCGGGAACCACTTGATGATCTGGGGAATTTTGATTTTATCTGGGTGCGTTTTGTCCTGGAATACTATCTTAGCGGAAGTTTTGATATCGCGAAAAATATTATCAGGAATCTCAACCCTGGCGGTATCCTCTGCCTGATTGATCTGGATTGCAACTGCCTGCGCTATTTCGGTCTGCCGGAACGACTTGACAGGGCTGTCTCCGGCCTGATGAATTGTCTTGAAAAAAATTGCGATTTTGATCCCTATGTCGGTATAAAGCTATATTCTTTTCTTTATGATCTGGGCTTCAAAGACATCAATGTTAAGCTGAGCCCCCATAATTTGATATTTGGCGAGCTAAAAGAGAACGAAAAATTTAACTGGATCAAAAAAGCGGGGACTGCCGGGAGAAAATCAGGTTACCCCTTTGATGAATATGGTGGAGATTTTGACGCATTTATGGACGAGTTCAACATTTTCTTCCGTGATCCAAGAATATTCACCTATACACCATTGATTGCCTGCCGAGGCGTGAAGCCTTAAATAAATCTCAACAGACGTCTCAAATACTTGAAGTAAGAATCTGAGTATTGCAGACTGCAAACCCAAAGATTGTATATTTTTTTATTTGATATTTTCTGTTCGCCCGCAAAGGACGCCGGATAAAGCAGCACCGGGAAATCTTCTTTTCCGGTGCGCTCTGCCACTTTTATGATGGCGGCCTGTAAGATGCCGGCACTAAGTTCCGCTTTATTCGTCACGAATATTTTGATGCAGTTGGTAATGTCAGAGAGATTTAAACCAATATCTGATAAATTAGCCACTAAAACCGCTCTAAGTCGCCCGTCTTTTTTCAACGAGTAAAGACGGCGTAATTTGGTTAAACCCAGTTGACGATATTCATCGCCGAGTTCGCTGCCGTTAATTTTTCCAGGATTCAAATCGATGGCTTCCAACATGAGCCCACCTGAGGTGTGATGGTAAAAGTCTGCCAATTCTTCTAAATCTTCCGGTCGGGTTTCAGATATCCGCCAGTGGTCCGGCAAGTCCGGCGTCGGCCTTGTGCGGTTGTTAAAATGAAAATAAGCAAAGCCATCCAGCGAACATCCCCTGGGATCTTCTATGCTCTTGACCGCACCGCCGAATACCCGGTTGGGAAATTTATTGTCCGGACGATAATAGCAAACTATATAATCCATGTGCATTGAATAAAGGTGGTGGGAGTCATTAATCATGTTTCCGATTTGATCCAGTACAATCAACCCTGCCTTGTTAGCACTGGATTTTCTGGCTGCATGGTGATGAATCATCCAAGCCTTTTCATAAAAACGAATCATGGCCATATGACCGTAGATAGTACCCTTATCCTGGTAAATAAAATGCCTGGCAATGTGCGGATTACGGGTGTAAATTTTGGCATACGTTTCTTTGATCTGTTTTTTATTTTTCTGAATGGCAGCGTATTTATCGGGATAAATAAAACCGGTCTCAAAAAAGAAATTCCATAAGTCATCGAGATCCACGTGGCTGCAAATATAAGAATTTTTATTTTTGGTCTGATGTAGTACAGCAATGAGTTTGAGATGGTCCTGAATATCCATATCCAGCAACGCCACCCCGCTTTTGACCCACTTGTCGCCGTTGGACTCAACAACCGGTTTGCGGTAAACAACCTGAGCGCTGCATTTAACATCGTAGTTGTCTGAAAAATTAAGTGACAGTTCGGGCAAAATCATGCCGGGCAGCAGCGTCGTTTTGCGCTCGTCTTCTTCCACTGCAAACCCGGAACCAGACAGGTCCACAACTTTGAGGTCAAGCTTTTTTTTGGTAAACGGATGCTCGAAAGTTATATTTGGTGATGGCGTAACTCGATGCCGTTCACTGCGATATTCTTTTTGCTTGAACCGCTGGATGTCCTGTTTTAGCGGCTTGAGAATATAATTTCTGGTGCTGATGTCCTGGAAATATCGAATGATTTTACATTCACCGGAGTAAATGGTATCCGCTCCATCCGCTAGAATGATGTTGGCCGAATGTTCTGGATTTAGCCATTCAAAGGTTTGAGGAGGTACGGCCGTGAGCTTTACATTAAATGAATAGCCATTGAAATCGACGAGCGAGCCTGTAAAAACAGAGCTGCTTTGGATCAGCTGCGCAGATATGCCCCGGCATGGATAGCGCCTAACTTTTCGATAAGTGATTTCATCGCCGTTGTCCGGGAGAAGTACGCTGATGCCTTTTTCATCTATTCTGAGCAGTTCGGGCACGACTTTCAGCAATGTTTGGCCATTGGGGATGATAAGATTTCGAAATATGTATGATTGGATTATTTTGCTTATGTTTTTGTCATCGGCCCATAGGCATTCAGCCAGATCGCTGTTGCAGGGCTGGGGGGTCGCTTTGAGTGAAATTGCCTTATCGTATCGACGGTGCGTTAAACCGATGAGGACAATGCCGTCCTGGAAATTGACGAAATTTAATTTGTTGATCAGCTGAGCTTTGCCAATCTTTCTTTCGGTTTGGGACCCCTTGGGTGGATCAGGTCTAAAGTTGCTATTATTCAGCGCATGAATTTTCCGACCTGCAGAAATTTTGGGGGGAATTTCTGTTTCTTTCCGTTCGTCGACCCCGGAATGCATATCGATTAATTTTAAGTTCTGTTTGGCGTTCTCCATATTTCAACCTTTTACACTTTTGGTTCATTCTAAGATATGGCGTTATTCCGGAAGCAGTTGTCGGGGCTGAGGATCAGAAACAGTCGATTGTAGATGCTAACCAAATTTTCGATGAGATATTATTTGTTGCCATATTTAGTTCTATATAACTATTTTTACGTGTATGTTCTCTTGTTTCGGGCAAGTATGATGTGTTTGAGACCATGGTAGTTAATTTTTTCTAATAAACTGAAATAATAAGATAAGTATAATTTATTAATTAATTTTTTAAAAGCATTAAAATTACTTCAAATAATAATTATAATTAAGTTAATAAATAAAAATGATTGCTATCGGGTTTTTCTCGGTCGATTCAAGGTGCGCTTTCACTGAGGTGAATTCAGTAAATGAAAAAAATATCGGTTGCGATTATTGGATTCGGATTTATCTTATCATTGTATGACCGGCTTCGAATTTTATGGGAATCAACTGATAATTTTCGGAATGCCTGCTCATCGTCAAATAGTAAATTTTCAAATAGGAGATTGTTGGATGGGAAACCAGATTCGAACGACTGTATTACTGGCAGCGATGACTGCTCTAATTATCTGGATCGGACAGCTCTTGGGTGGCCGCCAGGGCATGATCATCGCACTCCTAATTGCCGCCGGTATGAATTTTTTCAGCTACTGGTACTCCGATAAACTAGTTCTCAAAATGTATCGCGCCCGAGAAGTGAACCCGGGGCAGGCACCGGAACTGTATGAAACGGTTCAGCGTCTGACCCAGCGGGCGGGCCTTCCCATGCCAAAACTTTATGTTATTCCCCAGCAGGCCCCCAATGCCTTTGCCACCGGTAGAAACCCGGCCCATGCTGTTGTTGCGGTTACGGAAGGGTTGCTCAACATTATGAATCATGATGAGGTGGCCGGTGTATTGGCCCATGAACTAGCCCATGTCAAAAATCGGGACATTTTGATCGGCAGCATCGCGGCCACTATGGCTGGCGCCATTATGGTTATAGCAAGCATGGCACGATGGTCAGCCATTTTCGGAGGCGGTGGAAGCAATGATGAGGAAGGCGGCGGGGCCGGCATCATTGGTTTGATCGTGATGTCGATCATTGCCCCCATGGCGGCGATGATCATTCAGATGGCCATTTCCCGCTCCCGGGAATATCTGGCCGATGCCACCGGTGCAAGCTTTGTCGGCAACCCGGAAGGACTGGCTCGCGCGCTGGAAAAATTAGGTGCTTATTCAAAAAGGTTGCCTATGAATGCCAACCCATCCACCGCCCATATGTTTATCGTAAATCCGTTGTCCGGAAAAAGCGTGATGAGTTTATTTTCCACGCATCCGCCCTTGGAAGAAAGGGTCGCGCGCTTGCGCGGTAGCCGTTCTTCAGGGGGGGGGGAAATTGATTCCGGCAGAGCTAACCAGAACCGGGAGGCCAGAGCCAAAGCTGCCTGGAATAGGTTGTCTGACGATGGTTGACAGAAGTCAGGTGGCGGAGGGCAGATAACAGAAGACAGGTGAAATATTACAGAGGACAGATAACAGAGGCTAAATGACCGAGCACTGAATCTGTAGGTATGAAAAGCAGATAACATTGCGCAGCGGATAAGTTGAAATGGGGATGGGGCCTATGATTGGGGTTTTATCCGCAGATCAGTGGTATTTCACCCCGCTGAAAAGATAGATTGCTTTGCCTTAATGCTACGGGTATCTATCACCAGCATTCAGGCGTCAAGCGACGCTAATTCCCTATCAAATATTATCCTACTGACGGCGATTATTTTAACGACTTGGATATTGAATCTGAAGTGACCTGACCGCGACACACCCGGCAACGTTCATCGCTGCAGTACTGACACGAAAAACAATCTTTACACGATTTTTTTCCATGGATTCTGTCGGATTTTTGCGGGAC
>JASFFJ010000110.1:0-14391 GCA_050124355.1 Desulfobacterales bacterium
TAGAATTAATTGAAAATGTCAAATATTGCATTTTTTATGGATGTATGTTACCGACTCATGAAATTCAGAACTCCTTACCCGTAGGAAATTAAAGTGACACCTTCCAAGGGTGATATTCCTTCCATATAAAGATTCGGTGTCAGGAAATTTTATATAAAAATATATAACCTATTGATTAATAATGATTTTTAAATTTATACCGAAATTTTTCCTGACACCTTTTATCTTGGGAGGTATCATCCCAAATTTCCTCCTACAAAAAATGGAGGTTAGGTTAACCTATCTGATATTATAAGAAATTTGAACGAAATGCCTATTTCCGGATCAAGTTTCCTGAAATTTACCTCAAAATTGACAGACCCTGACGGCCACCCAAAATCCCCCACCTATGGCCACTTGAAAATCCCCCACCTACCTGCACCGATTTCGCATTAAAAATTGGTTTAAACGGCGACAGAGCGTAAAGCTCTCCCATCAAATAATCAGCAGATGGGAGACAGAAGGGATGAACGTTTTGAAGCCGCATCTACAGGCAACCGTAAAGACTCTATTAGACAAGGGAATCAGTCAGCGAGAAATCAACCGAAAGACCGGCGTTGATCGTAAGACCATTCGCAAATATGGCCGGCAGGATGATCTTGTGGTAGACCAAGGTGCTTTGGCGCCAAAATCCCCCATTGAAAAAGAGGTGGCCACCGGGGCAGATGTTGAGTTTGGTCAAAATCCCCCACCCCGGTCACCGGCTATCGACAGCAAACTGCCCAAGCATGCTCGCAGTGCCTGCGAGCCACATCGAGAGTGGATTAAGGATCCGGGTGAGCATGAGAGTAAATAAATGTCGATATTTCAATAGCATCCCTGAGGTATTAAATTCAATTCCTGCGAACTATATTGATCAGTATAACTATTCCGCAATGATCAGCAAGGCGAATTTAGTTGAAGACAATTTGCACACTCCCAAACGAAGAGATCTTAAGCCTTCGCCAGTTCCGCCAGAAATTCGTCGGTGGTACGCTGGCGACAGTAGCCTTTGATGTGGTCCAGAGAAGTAACATGTCGCTGCTGGGTGTGGGTGGCACAGGCGTCGGTGACCAGCGTAACCAGATAACCCAGGTCACAGGCATCACGCACCGCTGAGCTGATGCACTGATCCGTCAGCAAGCCACTGATGATCAAATATTCGACACCAAGATTGCCCAAAATGTAGTGAATGTTGGTGGAAATAAAAACGCTCGAAGACGTCTTTGGAAACACGATTTCATCACCGATTGGTTTGATGGCGTCCAGAACCTGGGCGTCGGGTGAATCTTTGGGCACATTGAATCCAGTGATTTTGTAGTCCAGGCTGCGATCCCGCCCGTCGGCGGTCAGACTTTCAATGACCGTGTAAAGAACCTCGATGCCCTTTTGGCGACACGTCGTCTGAAGGCGCTGCATGTTTGGCAGGGCAACCTCATTAAGCTGTTTAAAAAAGTATTCATATTTCGTCTCAGCCGCTGCAGGCGTGAGACCCTCATCCCGATACTCACCACCGTCAGAACGCGCGTTGTAATTTTGTACGTCGATAAAAAGCAACGCCGATTTTTGTGGGACGACGGGAATTTCGCGACTCAAGTTAATCATATTGATACAATTCCTTTTTGTTTTAATATAGCCCGAAATAACAAACTACAAGCACCAAATTACAAATAAATTCCAATTTCCAATTCTCAAATAAGATCCATAAGCAGTTCGTTTGGTATTTTGAATTTCGGTCATTGTGGTTTGTTTGTTATTTGGAATTTGCTATTTGGGAACTTTGCCGCTCAAACGATATCACCATCACCTGAATACTTCATTTTCAGACATTACATTATCAAAAAAATGAGATTTGCCCCTAGTATCGTTCTACCAGCAGTTCCACTTCCTCCTGCAGATTTAAGTCCTTAAGATTATCCCACTCATGTTGTCGCACCGCCAAATATGACCTGGCGAGTTCCGGACCCATCGCTTCCAGCAGCATGTCGTCCTGGCGCAGCTCATCAATGGCTTCGCCCAAATTACGGGGCAGCCGATCGATGTTTCCGGCACTGCGCTCCTCCCCGGAACTCAATGCAGGATCTATGGTAACCTCCGGGGGAAGATCCAGCTCTCGGCTAAGGCCATCGAGTCCCGCAGCGAGGAGGGCACCCAGCGCAATATAAGGATTGGCAGTGGCATCCATGGTTTTATATTCTAAGCGGCTTGCGCGAGTTCCCTGCTTGTTCTGGCAAACCCGTACGGCGGCTTCACGATTTTGGTGGCCCCAGGCTCTGAACGCTCCTGCCCAAAAATGCGGCTGAATACGTCGATAGGAACTTTTACTGGGGATGGTGAGGGCGCACAGGGCGGGCAGGTGATCCAGGATCCCGGCGATAAAAGCGCCAGCTTCAGGGCTGATGGTAGTGGCCTGCTCAGAATCGCCGCTGATATTTTCCCCTTCACGCCACAAACTGAAATTAAGATGACAACCCGAACCGGCTTTATCTTCAAAAATCTTGGGTAAAAAGGAGGCGATAAGGCCGTGCCGGGTTGCTTCGCCGCGCACGGTTTCCCGGTAGATGATCTGTTGATCGGCTGCCCGCATGGCCTCGGCGCAGCGTATATTCACTTCTTGTTGTCCGGGACCGGATTCGGGATAGTAGCCTTCCACCTTGAGCCCCTGGGAAATGAAGGATTCGGCAATATCCATAATCAAAGCGCGATGATGATTCATCGAATCAGTGGCACAAAAGACGGTGTTGTCGGCCGGTTCCAGGGCACCTGACTCATTTCTGCGTAGCAGAAAAAATTCATTTTCAAAAACGGCCTTGAGCACCAAGGCCCTTTTTTCAAGTCGCTCTATCTGCCGTCTGAGAAACCCACGGGGGCAATGTGTCCACACCTTGCCTGTTTTACTGACGACCATGTCGCTTAAAACCTGTGCGTGCCCCTCGGCAAAGGGCAAAATGGTCAATGTGGACCAATCCGGCATCAGGCGCACCTCACCCACCGGCCCGAGGCCGGCGTTGTCAACCACGCTGTCATACATCACCGGCAGGGCCATCTGGGCAACGGTGATGCCTACGCCGTTGTCGACATATTCCTCCAGGTAGTCTACATGAGCGGCCTTGGCGCGAATGATGTTGGCGTTGTCACACCAGAGTATGCGTACGAACTTAATACCGGCATCCTTCAATGACTGCTTGAGTTCTTCTTCCATTTCCGCAATTTCCTTTTAGGAATTATTCGCTATGGGTATTGTATCCATTCTCGGGGGGCGGCCATGAATTCTCAGCAACACGTTATTGTCAAGTTTCTTCCAACCAGTCGGATCTAAACGGCTTGATTCAATTGGCTGCGAGCTAATGATGATGCCAGCGGGCAGGCAATAACAATGAAGCGCATAATAGTCTTCCCATTTCTTATACCCATTGATAACATACAGGTCTTTCCCGTTACTCAACATACTGTTGACAGCCGTGTAGTCCGCCGTCAAGGACGAAACAGCCTGTACCAGCGTCTCACCGATCCTATTGTTTGCGGCAATTTCCATTATTGCGCTTAAAAGATAATGAAATAAATATTCGCTGTCGGATTCATCCGAAATAGGCACTAGAGAGGCATCCCGCAGAAGGGATTCAGGGTCGTAGACGGTACCGTTGTGGATGAACGCCCAGCGATCGTGGAAAAACGGATGTGCATTGGCGAGGGTAATCGGGATGTCCTCACTGGCCTTTCGTAAATGCCCCAGGAACACGTCAGGCACTTCGTCTATTGAAGTGACGGCTTGCCGGTAGCGTTCGGAGTCCAATGCCGAACCCAGCTGGCGGATTATTGGAACCATTGCGGTCCTATCTTTGTTGGATCCGGCCATGCCCCAACCATCCTTATGACCGGGTTCCGTTCCCACAACTGGCGGGATCTTGCCAATGTCGGCCTGTTTACGGAACTCAAGGACAATCTCTTGCCAAAAATCGACCTGCCCGTAGATCCCAAGTAATCTGCACATCGCGTACCCCACTCCTTCTGAAATCGGGATTCTTCATAATCAAAAATATAACCGTAGTCAATCCGTAACTCAATGTATTGGAATTACTATAACTTATAAAAATCATATTGTTTTTTACAGCCAATCTTTCGGTAAGCCACATGGGATAATGGAATAGTGGAATGTTGGAAGACTGGGTATGAAAATCGGAAATAGATCTATCCTACAGTAAATGTTAAATCTACATTTTTTGATGATGCTCACCAGTCATATATTTTCTGTTTTTGCCCTAAAAAATACCCCATTAAAATATGAAATGCAATGCAGAATAGGTGCATTGAGACTCGTTTTTTTAAACCCATCATTCCACAATTCCACCATTCCATTATTCCAGTTGTGAGCGAAGCGAACTAACTTGCTATACCTTTACTTAGCGGACGATTTCCCCAAATCATACACTTCGAATTTTGTTCGCGCTACCAAGAGACCCTCCAGCTTTTCCTCGTTGGCGGCACGTTCATCACTTTCCTCCCAACGGATCCAATCTTCTACCGTCTGCCAGGTTGAAACCACGGTTATTTTGCAGGGGTCATAATGATTGACCCAGGTTTCTCCTGAAATGTAACCCGGAAGATTCATGGCATCAAAGCGTATTTTGTTGAGCAGTGCAGAAGCTTTTCCGACGGTATCGGCCTTAAATTGTCTCTTGATCAGAATCTTAACGGCCAAAATAACCTCCTTTTCTGATTTGAAAGAATGTTCATTAGGCGTGATATCTGGCATCCCTCACTTGACAGTTTATACTTTTTTAATCACGAAACACACGAAATATGCAAGCGTTCACAGGTTCAGAGGTTCATGGATCAAGGGTTACGGTTAAATTTTTTTTAGTGTCTTTCGTGTTTTTCGGGGTGATCTTCTTTCTTTGGAACAAAAATTGTGATTTACATCTGGACTTTATTGAAAAATGCCGGATCTCGGTTTCTATGTCTTGTTACAAAGAATATAAGCATCTATCGATATGTATCGTAGATTCTACAATTCATTGGAATTACAATGCTTTTGGCGGCCGTTTTCTTGACAAGCCATATGGAATGATGGAATATTGGAAACTTGGAAGATTGGGTATAAAAAGCGGGAAAAAGTTTATTCTACAAAAAATGTTTAATCTGCATTCTTTGAAGATACCCACCAATCATATTTTTTTGATTTGCCTTATTAAGTACCCCATTAAAATATGAAAATCAATGCAGAATATGTGATTTGAGTCTCAATTTTTTTAACCAAACAATCCACTATTCCAGTACGTCAATTTTGAGCGAAGCGAACTAATTTGAAACATCTAACAATCAAGTGCTAATTTGATATTTGTCAGAGATACTGATAATATGTAATGAATTCAAATGAAACGGCGACTGATTGTTTACATTCCGGCAACATCGGCTGAGTTTAAGGATTCGGAAAAATGTTGAAAAACATCACCAAACTAAATATTGTGCGCATTGGAAGCTATATTACCTACAGCAGTCTTAAAAAAGTTGCCGACGGCATATTAGATTCCTTTCGTGGATTAATCAAGGAAACGAACTTGTCTCATCATGATTCCCCCGTTGTAGAAAGCATCGATGCACAATTGCTTACCATGATCCTGGACGAAGAATATGGGGGACATACTTTAGGGATTACCGATGCGGATTTAAAAACAAAAGACAAGGACGAGTTTTACAATTCAATTTTAGGCGGGAAAAACCCTAAAAACGATGTTGCAGTTGTCTCGACGAATAAACTGACGCCACAGGAGATATCTTCAGACAAGGAATACGATCTGTTTCTCGATAGGACGCTGAAAGTATCGTTGCATGAAATCGGACATAATTTCGGTTTAACGGATCATTCTTCCTATAAAATGGCACGGGATGGAATGTTATGCCCAATGAGTAGAGGCGAATATAATAAATTTGGATACAAAGGGTATATCAAAATCATTATAGACGGAAGAGGCCAGCAATTTTGTGATGACTGCGCCTATTTTTTGAACAAAATTTATGGTTATAAATGTTCAGCTAAAAACATTCTAAAAGACGCACCCCTGGAATCAACCAGATATCCAATTAATAACACCGAGACTATTTAATCCTACAACGAATATAATAATAATAAACTAAATGCTGGTTTCGGTCATACAATTTGCAATACTTTGAAACTAATTCGAAAGGAAGGCAGATTATACTACCAGAAATCAGGAGTATTTATTTTCAGTTCCAAAGTTCACGATTACAAAAGGTGATGTAAATGATTTTCTTCGGGAACTAAAAGGATTTCACGATGTGTTCAATGACTGTTCTCACCGCAGTGAATCCAGAAGCCGTTTTTTTCGATACATCGTCGGCCAATTCAGAGAGCTCGGAAGAAAGTCGATTGATCCATTTGCCTTAAATGTTGAATACCTAAAGCATTACACCCAACGTCCAAACTGAAACTACTCTATTAGTCTAGCGAAAAATGTGAATTGATTTTTGTGTGAGCCCTTATTTAAAATATCCTTTTTCCTTATAGATGAGATCTTGCTTGCGGTATGGTATCTTTTCCACCTCGGGAAAACGGCTTGCAATTGAACTTTAGGTGCCGCTTATCACTCGGACGTATTCAGTTTGCCAACCTTGAAATGTAACACAAATATATAGGTAAAGAAGGCATATCCTGTTGAGATAACGTGAAGCTCATATTCAGTCGGATAAAAAAATTTAGGTGAGGAAATCATTTTCTCCGAATCCATACCTTAGATTTGTTAAATCTAGTAGCTCTTTTTGTTTCTTCAAAACAAGATTTTGACATCTTGCACTCATTAGCTTCAGCTGTAAATTCTTCAATAAAAATTTCTTGATTTTTTGTTGGGTCACCACACCAGAATTCTACAGCAGAGCCATCAGGTTTGTAAATCCCAATATACATTCCATCACTATATGATTTGCTTTTAGATTTTATTATTTTTTCATAAGCTTTCCAAAGTATCGAACCAAGTGACGCAGCCGAGCCAAGAGCACTTAATATTATGATATAACTACCAAACCATGGCCCATCCCTTAATAATTTTGATTTGTGCTGATATGTCTCTATCTCATCTAATTCGGACTCAATAAAATTATAAACTGATTCACAACATTCAGTCCCACAACCTGAGGATATTATTTCAATTTGAAATGCAATGGGTTCAGCCATTTTTATCATCCTTGACATTTTTCTACCGAACGGTTACGGCCAAGTTGCTGGGTGTATGGTATACTGAGCAAGTCCAATCCTTTGCGAAAATCCCCTTAGTTTCTGACCCTCATCTATAGCTGTTTTGTTATATTTAAATATCCCAAAGATATGAAGTTGCTTTTTTCACCGCGGATAAATCAAAAATTGTGAATTTGGAATCGCCACCAGATGCAGCTTAAACTATTAAGAAGTCAATTTAACGGGCTCATCCTAATCATCCAGATTACCAAAGTGGACTTCATTGTCAATATTGATTTTTCCCCTGGTATTGAAAAATTAAACCAATTCGAGCACAGCTGGATAATCGAGAAAATTAACGCTATAATGAACGAAATAAAGGTTGATCCAATAAACGGTAAAGATAACGACATGTTATTCTGAGAGCAGTCGAACTGCCTCCTAAATGTATATCATTAGCATTAACAAGCAATTGCTTCGAAGTTACCTTTTTTTGGTTCATAGGTCCGAAAATTGAAGATATCTGGGCAGCGGAGTTTGGTGTTTGTGACTATGATTCTGTGTTTATTATAAGTCTCAACATTTCCCTCTTTGGTGAAACCTCAAGCTATCGGTTTTATAGATTGGTCAAAAAGCTTAAGGTCAAAACCGAAAACTAAATCCGTGCAATTTAAATTGCGATGAATGAGATCCTTCAAATTTGGCCGGCAAAACCCAAAAAGGCTAAGATAACTTTCATTTCTAGGTCATCCAAAAGGATCAGACCGCCGTATCTATCTAACTACAATAAATATCCATTATCAAGATTCGAATGGTCCTCTGCAATCTTCAGTTTGGCATTGTCAGGATATTCTTCAAAGTAGCCCACTTTATTTTGTTTTTTTCATTCCCATTAAACTGCCACAATGTAGTTGATATCAGATCCCACACTTCTATGCCAAATCCAGGACTTGTTATATGCGCGATTGTGTTGTAAAAAGCACCTTTGTCGGAAACTTTTTGGGAGAGTGTTCAGAAAAAAATGATAACTCTGTTGGACTACGGCGCTGGTAATGTCAGAAGCGTCATTAATGCCATCGAAAGCCTGGGGGAGACGGTCAAAATTGTTTCCAAAGGCGAGGATATCCTGGCAGCTGAGAAGCTTGTATTCCCAGGTGTAGGCGCTTTCGGCAATATGATGCACATCCTACGGGATAAGAACTATGTCGAGCCCTTAAGGGCCTATCTGCGTTCGAACCGGCCGTTTCTGGGAATATGCCTGGGGTTGCAAGCCCTGTTTGAATGCAGCGAGGAAGCCCCGGATGTCAGTGGTCTTGGCCTGATCTCCGGGAAGATAAAGCGTTTTGTTGTTGATCTTTCGGTGCCGCATATCGGATGGAACGGACTCAACTTCAAACAGGCTTCTCGGATTTTTTCCGGTCTTAACGGTGATGAAAAATTTTATTTTGTCCATTCTTACCATGTCGTGGCTGATGATGCCTCGACGATACTGACGACAACCGACTACGGTTGTGAGTTTGTCAGCAGCATTCAAAAGGGCAATATCATCGCCACCCAGTTTCACCCGGAGAAAAGCGGTCGGGCCGGACTCCTTCTTTTGCGGAATTTTCTTGAAGCAACCGCGGAACCGATCCACCCGATACGATCGACGACAACCACGACATTGGCCAAACGGATCATTACTTGTCTGGATGTACGATCAAACGATCAGGGCGACCTGGTCGTCACCAAGGGTGATCAGTACGATGTGAGGGAAGACGGGGATGTCCGTAATCTCGGCAAGCCGGTTGAGCTGGCGCAACGATACTACGCGGAAGGCGCGGACGAGATCACCTTTCTCAATATCACGGGTTTCAGGGATTTCCCCTTGGAAGACATGCCGATGCTCGAGGTTTTGAGGCAGACGTCTAAAAATGTGTTTGTACCGTTGACCATCGGCGGCGGGATCCGCGACTACACCGATAAGGACGGTCACAGGTACGATGCCCTTGAAGTTGCTGCCGAGTACTTCAGATCCGGCGCGGATAAGATCTCTATTGGAAGTGATGCCGTTATGATTGCTGAGGCCTATCTTCAAACCGGACGTAAAACCGGACGAAGTGCCATAGAGGCCATATCCCGGGTGTACGGCAACCAGGCAGTAGTCGTCTCTATTGATCCCCGCCGGATATATGTAACCGCTGCTGACACTGTCAATCACGCTGTCATTGAAACCGCCATACCGGGACCCGGCGGTGAACGATATTGCTGGTATCAGTGCACCATTAAGGGCGGCCGGGTAGGCCGCGACCTGGATGCGATCACCCTGGCCCGGGTTTGTGAAAAGCTGGGTGCCGGTGAAATTCTGCTTAACTGTATCGATCGGGACGGAACCAACCTAGGATTTGACCTTGAACTCATCAATGCCGTTGCAGCGGCTGTTTCCATTCCGGTCATCGCTTCCAGTGGTGCCGGCAAAGTCGAGCATTTTCATGAGGTCTTCACCGCCACTGAAGCAGAATCGGCCCTGGCCGCAGGTATATTCCACCGCCGAGAAATTCCTGTTGCCGAGGTAAAAAAATATTTAGAAGGTAAGGTGGAAGTCAGGAAATGAATGCATCGTTGATCGTGGTTGCCAAGAAACCAGAACCCGGCTTTACCAAAACCCGTTTGTGTCCGCCCTTCACACCGATAGAAGCCGCCCAGTTTTATCGTTGCCTGATGCTGGATACGCTGGCATTGGCTGCCCGGGTTCAGGAGGTCGAGCACTGCCTGGCTTACGCCCCCCTCGAAGCATCTTCCTATTTCCAGGACCTGGTACCCGAAGGCTTCAGTCTGATACCGCAGCACGGTGCCGATCTCGGAGAGCGGCTCGCCAATACCCTGGCCGATCGCTTCCAGAACGGTTACCAAAAAGTAGTGGTAATGAACAGTGACGGCCCGACCCTGCCCCTGACCTATTTAAATCAGGCCTTCCGGCAGTTGCAGCGCTTTGACGTCTCCCTGGGGATGGGCCATGACGGCGGCTATTATCTTATCGGAATGAAGCAGATGCAGCCGCAATTGTTCGAAAATATCTCCTGGAGCAGTGATCGGGTCATTTCCCAGACCCTTGACGTCTGCCGGCGCTTGCAGTTGAAGGTCCATCAGCTGCCCCAGTGGTACGATGTGGACGTCGGCGAGGACCTGCAAAAACTACGTTCCGATCTATCTAAAAATCCAACAGCGGCCCCCCATACCGCAGCCTATTTGCAGCACTGGGATGCGAGCTGATAAGACCTGCGTTAGGCTTTCATCCTGCCTGAGCAGTTAAGATCCATCTATATCGTTATCGATTTTTTTGGCGACATGTTGTAAGGAAATATAGGTGTCAGCCTGCCCTGGTGCGATATGACCGATTATTGCAGTTCATTACAAGAAATCCAACAATTTCTTATCTTTCAGATTCAATCAAAGTTAGGTCTGGGCCAGGGGATTCAGCAATTAAAAAATTTATCTGTAATTTAGTGCTTGTGATTTGTTATTTCGAGCGTATCCGATATGGTCCGGGGAATTAAGCCAGCAACTCAGAGAGGCATGAAGTCTGAATTCAATTTCATCATTCGCCATTCGTCAATCTTCATTCTTCAATGCTTAACTACTTGCCTAATCGCCGGGCCGCCAGTACTATCCCCAGCACACTCATACTGTCCATAATTTTTCCTTCCAGGGACATATGCAAGGCTGTTTCAAAAGGAAACATACGCCTTTCTAAAAACTCCGTGTCGTCCGGTGGCGCATGGGTGACGGTTAAATTTTCTCCCATATAAAGGTGGGCGGTTTCATCACAGATACACTTGGAAGTATAGTAACTACTGAGATGGATCAATCGACCGGCCTTAAAACCGGCCTCTTCGGCCAGTTCTCTCTGGGCGGCCTGCTCAAGGGCCTCCCCTTCATTGACACCACCGGTGGGAATTTCCCAACGGTGGTTTTCGCCCTGAACATATCGATATTGACGCACCAACATCACGTGATCGGCATCAACAAATGGGACAACGCCGACGCATTCGCCGAAAGTCACCACCCCGTAAATCGTCGTCCGCCGGTCAGGCATTTCGGCGATGTCTTCACGTAAACTCATCCAAGGGTTCTTATAGACTTGCCTGCTTTGAAGTGTTTTCCAGGGTTGCGGCTTCATCTGCATCTCCAGCTATTTAAGGTATGTGCAATGATGGTGAGAATTACCTGTTACCTGTCCTCTAAATTTTATCCCAGGCTTATTCCAATCAACGGGTATATGGTTTCAGGTGTCAGGTGTCAGGATTCAACTCCCGGGGGCCTGCGTCTTGACAGCTCATATGAGACGCTTCAAGTCTGATGTTTTTTTTCAATCAAACTGGTCGCTCCGGCTCCTGCGGCTGTCTGACACCTGATACCTTAAACCTTTTGGAAGTCGAAATAAAATTGAGATCAAAATATAAGTCCCTATAAGTCCGTTTGAGAGTAACCATTAACCACCGTATGTAAAACTAAACGTTGATTTATTTGCATCATTTCATATCTACACCGACAGGTCAAACCGGTTCCAACACTGGTTGCTGATACTGGCCCACTCCTAAATAACAACATGATATCATAGTTTTTTACTTCCTTTTCTGCCCCACTGATCGGTTGACACGGGGTTTAATTTTTGTAATTGTTTAGTTGTACATCCTGGGTCTAAATTATCTAAGCTGAGCGGTTCCAAGTGTTGTCTTGTTTTCATCAACTCGGAACGTTGAACCACTAAAACTAAAAATCTTTTTCATACTTAAGCTGAACAAAAACTAACCTGATATGGCGGCGTCCAAGACTCAAAAATCCGATTGGCTAACGCGTATGCTTGGTGCCACGATAGAGGGGCCCCTGCCGCTGTTCGTGCTGCTGGTGGCGCTTTTCGGAGGCATTGTGGCGTTAATGATAACGGCACGCGAAGAAGAGCCCCAGATTGTCGTACCCATGGCAGACGTGCTTGTGGCAGCACCCGGATTGAGTGCCGAACAGGTGGAGCGCCAAATTGCCACGCCGTTGGAAAAATTTCTTCATCAAATTGACGGTGTCGAGCATGTCTATTCAATGTCCCGCCCTGACCAATGTGTCGTGACGGTGCGGTTTTTTGTGGGCGAAGACCGGGAAGATTCACTGGTCAAAATCTATAATAAAGTATTTTCCCAAATCGATCATATTCCAGCCGCCGTCCAGTCTTGGGTGGTCAAACCCATCGAGGTGGACGATGTCCCTATCGTGGTAGCCGTTTTGTGGAGTGACAACCCCGGGTTGACCGGTGATCACGAATTGCGTCGACTGGCCGAGGAGATCGAACACGACCTACAATCCATAAAAGACACCAGCAGGATCGAAGTAACGGGGGGTCGTCCCAGACAAATTCGAGTTGAGCTGAATCCGGAAGCCCTGGCGGCCCGGCGCACAACACCGCTGGAGGTAGCCTGGGCCATTGATATCTCGAACAAACTCCTGCCGGCCGGCGACGTCCAAATTCTGGATCAGAATATCGTGGTTGAGGCCGGAGACTTCATCCACAGCGCCGGGGAACTTCGCAAACTGGTGATCAATGTCGTCGACGGTGTTCCCATCTATCTTGATGATGTTGCCCGCATCATCGATGGTCCTGCCGAGCCTGCCAGCTACACCTGGATTGGCTTCGGCCCGGCCGCAGACCGCCAGCCGCAGAATTCCGCTACCTACCCGGCGGTGGCAATATCGATTGCCAAGAAAAAAGGTGCCAATGCCGTCTGGGTGGCCAAAGAAGTCAAGGATTATTTTGCAAAGCTCAAACGCGATATATTCCCGCCGGAAGTCAACTACCGCATCATTCGAAACTACGGCCGTACGGCCAATGACAAAATCAACAATCTCGTTTCCAGTCTTCTGGTGGCGATGCTGACCGTCACGGTTTTTATCGGAATTTTTTTGGGTTGGCGCGCTGCCCTGGTGGTGGGGCTGGCGGTTCCAATCTGCTACGGCATCACCTTGGTCCTGGATTTGTATGCCGGCTATACCATCAACCGCGTGACCCTCTTTGCATTGATCCTGGCCCTGGGGCTTCTGGTGGATGATCCCATCACCGGCGTGGATAACATCGAACGATATTTACGAATGGGACAACACCCGCGACGTCTCAGCGTGATTATGGCCATGGGGGAGATTAAGGGCGCCTTAATTATGTCCACCATCGCCATTATCGTGGCCTTTGCGCCGTTGCGGTTTATCACCGGGATGATGGGACCCTACATGGCGCCAATGGCCTTCAATGTCCCGGTCAGTGTAACTGTCAGCACGATGGTTGCCTTCCTGGTAACGCCATGGCTTGCGCATAAATTTCTTAAACCCACCGTTGGAGATGCCGGATACAACATTACGGATACCGGGTTATACCGGGTTTATGCGGGCTTGTTAAAGCCGCTGCTGGGCACTCGTCTGCGATCGTGGATTTTTTTGGGCTTTGTTATGGTATTGTTTGGTGCTTCCGCAGTTCTGCCGGCGTTGCGCTTGGTTCCGCTCAAGCTGTTGCCCTACGATAACAAGGATGAGTTCCAGATAATCATCGATATGCCTGAAGGCACCACTCTTGAGAGAACCCAGGGTGTGGCAAACGCACTCAGCACTTATTTGAGCACAGTACCGGAAGTTCGGGATTACACGGCCTTTGTGGGAGTGCCGTCGCCCATGGATTTTAACGGCATGGTGCGGCATTATTATCTGCGACAGGGTGCCTACTATGCCGATATCCGGGTAACAATTGCCGAACGACAGCGCAGATCCCAGCAGTCCCATGCCATATTGCTTCGCCTTCGCAGAGACTTGGAGGCCATCGCACAAGATTTCAATGCCCGCATCAAGCTGGTAGAAGTGCCGCCGGGTCCCCCGGTGATCTCAACGGTTACCGTTGAGCTTTACGGTTCGAAATCGACGCCTTACACTGAATTGCAGCAAGCGGCAAGGGTACTGGAACAACGATTTAAGCAAGAACCGTTCGTGGTTGATGTTGACACCTCAGTCGAAGATGATCGGAAAAAAATAACATTCGTACCGGATCAGGAAAAAGCAGCCCTGTCCGGAATCGGAACTCAGGACATTGCCCAAACCCTTCAATTGGCCAACCAGGGATTGGTCGCGGGGTATATGCAAATTCCCAGAGAGGTCAATCCATTGCCGGTGGTTTT
>JASFFJ010000111.1:0-14334 GCA_050124355.1 Desulfobacterales bacterium
GGCAATCACCAGATCGATGCGGGGGAAATCGGAAAAGTCAAAGGTGTTTTTTATTGTTTCCATCCAAACAAGCCTCTGGGGCGGATCACCATGATCAGAAAATATGCCAGATAGACCCACATGTATTTAAACGAGGTCATGGGAACATTTGCCATCCAATCAATATCAAAGGTATAGGTGAAAAAATCCCAAAACCCCGGGATTTCGGTGATCATGCCAACGACGAGTCCGGCAAAGAAGGCGCCGGGAACGCTGCCGAACCCCCCCAGGGCCACGATGGCAAAAGCAATCATGGTAAACAGCAATCCGATAAATGGGCTTACCGACCAGAAATTGACGATGAGCGCGCCGGCAATACATACGGTGCTGGCGCCGATACCCCAGGCCAGGGCATTCATCCGTTCAGTGGGGATTCCCATGTAGCGGGCACCCTGAGCATTCAGGGCCGTCGCTCTCAAGGCTTTGCCGACTTTGGTACGGTGCATGAGCAACCAGACGCCCCCGAAGGCTACCACGGATAGTCCGGCTGCTGCCAGTTTGGTGGCCGGAAGAATGACGCCCATCCCGATGTCAAAGCTCTTGCCGACCAGGAGGCCATGGTGCAATGCGCGATCTTCGGACCCGAAAATCAGCAGCGCCAGATTTCTTAACAGAAGCATCAAGCCGAATGTGCCCAGTAGTTGAGCAATCATCGGACCTCTTAACAGGAATTTGACGAAACCGGTATAGCACAAAACGCCCAGTAAAAATCCGACGATGGCGGCAAACGGCAGGGTCAACAGCGGGTCGATACCCGTTGCCTGGGCGGTCAGCAGGCCGGTATACATGCCGATCATGAGGAACTCGCCATGGGCAAAATTGACAATGTCCATGACACCGAAAATGATCGTCAGTCCCAACGCCACGATAGCCAGGACCATGCCGAGCAGTAGGCCGGCGACGATGGAGCTTAGTAGGATGTCCATGAAGATCTATTACTTTCTTATTTAACGCAACGTTCTTAAGACTTTGTTGTTTAGCTATATCGGTCTAATTTGACCAAGGAGTGCTGGAATAGTGGAGTGCTGGAGTGATGGATTTTTCCCAGTTCTCCAATACTCCACCACTCCATTATGCCAATATAATCGAATGCTTCCCATCCCTCTATGTAGAAAAGGGATGGGAAATGACCTCGAAACGCATTAAATATTAGAATTCCGGGAACGGATAAATCATGTCGGCTGAAGCGACATCAAATGGATAAACGATTTCCAGCACAATCTGACCGTCCGAGTTTTTTTGGTATTGGCCAATTAAGCCGGAGCCCAGAGTGTTCTGGCCGATTTCATCCCCGGAGGTTGAAAATTTAATGCCGGCCCAGGGCACCACCAGTTCGTCTCCCGGGATTTCAATGGCGTTGGCGGCCTTTTGGATGTCGGCCGGCTCCGTGGAGCCGGCTTTCTCAAGAACATGCACCCAGGCTTGTAGACCGGTGAAAGATCTGGCCGAGGCACCGGTTAAATCATTGCCTGTTTTTGCCTTGTAGAGTGCATTGACCTGTCCGGCAACTTCTTTAACCTGTACGACCTGAGGTAAAAATACGGTTCGGGTTAAAATTCCGACGACGCTGTCACCCAGTGTTGCTCTGAATTCAGGTACCTCAAATCCGGCGTTCTGACCCCAGATGATTTTAGGTTGGGCTTTTTGCGCTTTCAGGGTCTTGATCATGAGGATCGCGTCCGAAGTGTAGGAGGCAAACAACATCACATCCGCTCGAGACGCTTTTAAAGATCGGACCTCGCTGGAAAGATCCGGTGATTCCTTGGCATACAGCATGGATTTTCTTAAGTCGTAGCTGTAGTCTTTGGCGAATTGCTGAATCAGTTGCGAGACAAAGGATCCCCACTCCGTTTTTTCGCAGGCCGAAGATAGGTTCATGATATCCTTTTTGGGGACGGCCTGGACACCTTTGACCTTGCCCTCGGTCAGGCCGTTTAAAAATTCAAAGAGGTCCTTGGTAAACCAGACGTCATGGGGGGTTGTACGCCAGAACCATTTAAAGCCGCGTTTGGTCAAGGCGGGAGAGGTGGATGAACCGTTGATCATGGGAACGCCGTACTGCTCGGCTACAGCACTGACGGTCTTGGTGACAGAGCTGTGATAGCACCCTATCAAACCACTAACCTTGTCATCTAGTATCAATTTTTTTGCCAGGTCGGCACCCAGGGTGGGATTGCCTTCGTGATCCTTAAATATGATTTCGATTTTAGCACCATCCAGGCTCGTGATGCCGGCGGATTTTGCCATGGTCATGTTGATGTCCGCCATGGTATTGTTGGCAAGTTCGACGGCAAGTTCCACGCCTGCCCGCAACTCACGGCCGGCTGCCGCCGCTCCCCCGGTCAGAGGATAGATGGCCCCGATTTTAATGGTTTTTTGAGCCAGGACTCCCCCTGGGATTATCATCCCGATAACTAACACCAGACTCAACAGGCACCATCCGTATCTCAATGTTTTTTTCATTGTGTGTCCTCCTTTCAATTTTTATTTGTATCTAATTACATAGATGTGATTTTGTGATTCAGGTTCAGAAACCCTAATGGATTCATTTCAACCTGTCAAGGCGAAATCAGGGAGGGCTGCTATGGTAGGCGGGTATAGGATTTCGGAAATTTTATTACACTTTTTCGCGCACATCATCCAGATGCAGACGGGCGTGCTCATATACCCAAACGATAAATCTTTCCAATTTCCCGCGTCCGTGAAAGGCATGCCGGCCTTCGCGATCCAGATCTTTATCCGCCATCCCTTCAACAATGGCAATCGTGTTCCGACGCACCGATCGGAATTTTGCAAAAAGTTCATCAAGCGACAGACCGTCTAGTTTTCTGGGCTGGGTGAGATTGAAGCGGTCGACATCAAAATCTTCCGGAGAGCCAGGACCTCCAGCCAGAATATCCTTAAATAGCCACTGCATGGACCGTTCGATGGTGATAAAATGCGCCAGGATTTGCTGCACTGTCCATGCGGGGTCTTCCGGATAAACGATCATCCCGAGCTGCATGGTATTCAGGCCTTTGTAAAAATTGATGATTTCTTCCTCGTTGTTTCTCAATTCTGCGATGATGCCGTCACGTCTGTTATCCATGGGTTCCCCTTTTCGAAGTTGATCAAAGAATATTTTCACAATATGCACAAATTTGGAAAGTGTAAACCGGAGAATAAAAAAAGACCGGAATATAGAGTTCTATCCCACCTTGGTTTTAAACCTTGCGATTCTCCCAAGTATTTTTGCGATTTCGCAAAAATATATGGATAGAATACAGCTTCGAATATAAATTCGAAATTTTATAAACTATCGATATTATTTAATATTAGATATAAGCAGTCTCAGTGGCACACCCTTTGCTCTTTAAGCGGTTACGGTAGAACTCAAGCTTATAGTCACTCTATTTTTGATGACTGTAGGGGGGGAGTCACCACAAAATTTTATCCCGTGGTACCCGAAACTAGGTTACCACCAACCTCTAGAAAGGAGAAATGAACCATGAAAACACTAAACCGTAGTAAACTAATGGAATTCGCTTTTCTGCTTGCTGTCTGGACGCTGCTTATCGTTTGGCGGGTTCCGGCCTGGGCTGCCAGCCACAGCGATGCGCCGCTAATCAAGCAGGATCCCCAAACCAACATTACCGATGTATATGCTTTCATCGGTACAAAATACAACGACCCCAATCAGAACGTACTCAATGTCGTCGTGCAGGTACGGCCGTTTTCGGAGCCGGGTGACGGCGTCATTTACGATCGCTTTGCCGATGATGCGCTTTACAGCATCCACATTGCCGATTCAAGTACAGGGGAAACAGTTTTGCGCTATAATTATCAGTTTTCCTCGGTTACAGGCGGAATCAAGAATCGAAATACGATTCTTTCCTACGGCCTGGGTACCGAGGCTGGACCGATTTTAGATGTCGGTGATGACCGCCAAAACTTTGTTCAGACCTACAGCGTCACAAAGATCGGCAGAAGATCGTTTGACAGGCTCGGGAGAAATCTTTTAACCCCTCCGCCCAATGCGGGTAATAGCGTGACGCCGGCCTATAACGACATGGACGGTCTTGCTGTCTCCGGTGCAGCAGATGCTGAGGAGCTGGATATTTTCACCCGGCAGACCATCTATGATATACCCTCGGGTGAAGCCGTCTTTGCAGGACCCCGGGAAGATGGGTTCTTCGCCGATATTCCAGGGATCTTTGATCTCCTCAACGACCGTATCCTGGGCCCTGACGGTTTAGGGCAGACCGGCGACGGGGTGGACGGCTTCAAAGGGTTTAATGTGCTGGCCTTTGCCATCCAGATTCCCGTGGATTCTTTGCCTCGCTTCCCGTATACGGCACCCTTTGCCGATTTGGATCAGGACCTGCCGTCCATTGGCCAATCCAACGGTGTGGGGATTTACGCCTCTGTCAGCCGCCGGCAGTTCACCTTGCGAAGCGATCGGGGCAAACCCCTTCAAGTAGGTCGGTGGATCCAGGTTAATCGCATGGGCAACCCTTTGTTTAATGAAGCGCTGGTGACCTTGCAGGACAAGGATCGCTATAACCGCACATCTCCCACACGGGATGCGCAGCGTTTTGAGACCTACGCCCTCAACTCAGAGATAGCGAGACTGCTTAATGTTCGCTTTGATTTAGGGGTGACCGAAACCGGGCGGACGGATCTGGCGGCCGTATTTATCCCGGACGTCATCCGCGTGGATACAACCACCGATCCGGTGCCGTTGGCCGGCCAGACGGATTTTAACCGGCTGGGCTTTATCGGCGGTGATACCGCCGTCAATGATCAAGACCGGGTCATATCCAGCGGATGGCCCAATGGACGACGTCTCGGCGATGATGTGATTGATATTGCCCTGACAGTGATTGCCAGTGACCCCGGCTACGATCCAGTAACGGTGGTCGGTGACAACATGAACGCCAACGACCATGCCTATCACCAGGTCTTTCCGTACGCGGGTACCCCTCACGCGGGTCCGACCAACCACAAAGATCCGGAACCGGCTACTATCCCGCCGATCGCGTTTTAACACGGAGATTTGTGGGTATTTCACAATACCCCATTACAACAGCGTATACATGATGCGCCTTTCAACCGCGGGCAGAGGCCACAATGGCCTTTGCCTGCCGGTGCATTATGAGGAGGGATTGGGTAGACGGTATCAGGTACTGGTATAGGGGAAGTTTTTCCGCTTTGAATATTTTGTTGTGTGAAGATATATGAACTTGCTTAAGGAGTCCAAAAGTTAATAGACTTTAACTGATATTTATAAGACGCAACATGATTAGACCGTCATGCCGGACTCGATCCGGCATCCAGGATATGTCTGGATTCCGACTTTCGTCGGAATGACTACCTTACTGTGTTCATGCTTAATTATAAACGTACTCATTAGTTATGTCCATTTCCGATAATCGCCAATACCGAATACCTATAACTCAATACCACCTAATTGAGCCTCGCTCAATTAGGGTTGCTTAAAGGAGAACACCATGCAGCGAATTAAGAATCAATCCAAAATTATAATCACTATTTTAATGATCTTGTTCGGACTGACTGTAGCTCAGGTAAAAGCCCACGAAACCACGACTGCGGCACATTCCAAATCGGAATTTTTAACCGACAAGGTGATTGCGCCATGGTATCAGAAGGTTCAGGCACACCCCTGGGACGACCGAATCAGGGTTAAATTGGGTGATGCGCTTATGCAGCGCGCACGGGAGACCAATGACCTTCGCTACTATCCGCTCGCCAAATCGGCTTTTCAAACCGCGCTGCAGTTGAATTCGAAAAACAGTGCAGCAATGATCGGTATGGCCTAGTTTCATGGAGCCTTGCACCAATTTGATACGAGTATTCAATGGGCCGATAAAGCCATTGCAATGGATCCCAAAACCTCTGAGGCGTACGGTCTGCTGGGGGATGCAGCCGTGGAGATGGGGGATTATGACGTCGCCTTTGGGCACTACCAGAAAATGCTCGATATCCGTCCGGACCTCTTTTCCTATAACCGGGCCGGGTATCTGCTCTTTGTAACCGGTGAGATTCAAAGGGCCATTGATTTGATGCAAAAAGCCATTGCGGCCGGCGCCCCCTTTGCAGAAAATACGGCCTGGTGCCGTGCTGAACTGGCGAACATGCTTTGGCGCACGGGTAAATTGGCGGCGGCTGAGCAAGTGATCCACACTGGGCTGGAACAAACGCCGCACAATGATCTCCTGCTGGCAGCCATGGGCAAGGTCAAAGCGGCCCGCAATGATTATGCGGCGGCCATTGCCGCCTATGAGAAGGCCATTACCATCAGCCCAAGGTACAACTCGCTGGTCGCCCTGGGTGATTTGTATGCATACACAGGACAACCCGGTAAAGCCGCGACACAATTTAAGGAGGTCAAAGAACACCATCACCTGCACCATATGGAAGGCATCCACGGCGATATCCTGCGGGCGAGGTTCTATGCCGATCATGACATGCAGTTGTCTGCGGCGCTGGCAGAGGCCCAAAAAGCATATCAGAAATATAAGAATATCTTTGTGGCAGACACCCTGGCCTGGTGCTATTACAAAAATGGGCGTTATCAAAGCGCTCGCAATGTCATCGAAAAGGTCCTGAGATTTCAGACGCCGGACCCCCACATCTGGTTTCATGCCGGCATGATCTACGCGAAACTGGGCGAGCAGGCGTTGGCCCGCAAGCATCTCAAGCAAGCCCTGGGGCTGAATTCGAACTTTCATCCGGTGTATGCTACGGTGGCCAAAGACACCCTCAAACAACTGGTGGCCCGGTCTTCACATAATAGTGATGATCGGGGTGCAGAAAGTTAGCCCTGCCGAGCCGAGCATGCTTTAAGTTTGTGGCTCGCTTGTTTTAAAATCGATAATTCGTAGCGTTATCAAGATTCAATATTCGATGTTTGACTTTCTATATTCTTACAGACCGTTTCTGGCGGATTCACTGTTCCGACCAGACGAAATCTAATAAGAAACTTCAAACGAATTCCGGGAAATAGTACCTTGGTCGCAGTTGGCGTTCAAGGTTTTTGAAAATCCTCACGTTGCAGCACTGGAAGGAAAACTAGTATTAGAAAGGAGTATACCATGCATTTAAAACAATTAAGCATCATCACAACCCTGTTACTTATAATTCTCTTTTCCGGCGGATCTTATGCGATGACGATTTTAGCAAGTTGATAATCTTTGGCGACAGCCTTTCTGACACCGGTAACCTGGCATCGGTCCAGGGCGATTTTCCGTTTCCTTATTTTTATAATCGGGTCAGCAACGGTCCTATAATGGTGGATATCTTGGCCGAGCAGTTGGGTCTGGAGGCCGCGCCGTCGCTTCACTTAACGGGTCCGCCCCAAGGGAGTAATTTCGCTGTGGCATCGGCCAAGGCCGGAGGTACGGGGGTCTTTGATCTGGCCGCCCAGGTTCAGGCTTTTTTGGCTGCCTCTTCGGGTCAGGCCTCCTCCACGGCGCTCTACTTGATCTCCATCGGTGGAAACGATGTGCGTTCCGCCCGCGACACCGCCTCTTTCCTGGGCGCCTTTTCCATTTTGCGGACGGCGGCCGATGCCATTGCGTTGAATATCCAGACGCTCATCCAGGCGGGCGCCAGAAATTTCCTGGTCGCGGATGCGCCTGACATCGGCTCCATCCCTGAAACCCGAATCATCGCCGAGCAGCTGGGAGATTCGAATTCTGTAAGGCAGGCAACCTTCAAGAGTTTTTTGTTTAATCTTCTCATCAAACAGCGACTTGGCACGATCAAAAAGAATTTCGATGTCCGCCTGACTAAATTCCGGTCCATTCCCATTTCGAAGGACATCATCCACAATGCCTCCGGCTTGGGTCTGGCCAATACCGAAGGCAATTGTTTCAGCAGCCTAAATTTCCAGTTTACGCCGGCGTGTAAAAACGGGAGCAATCTGGACCAGTTCTTTTACTTTGATGAATTCCACCCTACATCGGTTGTTCATCAGCGCATTGGTAGGGCGCTGTATGCCCTGGTGCCCATGGCCGCCGAGTAGTTCTTATCGTTTCAGATTGGCAAACACAGTAAGCAGCGCCCTCTTGATAGAGAAACCCCTCTAATTCTTTAGGTTTCCGTGGCCAGCTACTTAGTGCTTGTTTTCATAAATTCGATTATGTATTTTGGCTGATTATTTTTAAACCACAGAGTTCCCAGAGGATTTGTTTTTAAGCTTTTTTCTGTGCTCTCGGTGTTCTCTGTGGTGAAATATTACGTTATCATATTTACGAATGCTTGTACTTGGCTCCCGCCATGGTTTGCGCTAGCGATCCTTGCGACTGGGTTCAACCTTGCCATCCACGCCCTCATCTTGTTTTTGCACCTGAAGATATGCTTCCATTTTTTGCTTGAGCCGGGTCATCTCTTCTTCGATGAGTTTGACTTGCGTCTGCCACGTGTCATCATTTCCCTTTTTTAGCGCGTCCAACTTCTCGGCCAGCGCATCGTGTCTTTCCTGCCACTGATCCATCTCTTCGGCGCTCTCGGCTTTGTCAAACATAACGGATTTAGGGGCCGTGCTCGGGGTAGCGCCAGGCATTTTTTGTGCCTCTATTTTTTGAGGGATAATGATTGCCTTTTCATGCAACACACGCTGATTCATAAAGTTGGGCGATACGATTTCAATTCTCGGTGATGCGGCCAAACAATCCCTTGACCCCAATAAAATCACCCGCTTTGAAGTGCCGGATCCAACGCAGTATCAAACCAGCCATGGCATTGGTGACAAAGGTGGTGGATGATATGGCAATGATTCCGGTGAGGATAACGCCGACCAGTGTCACAACCTGTCCCTGGGTGGTATCTGAAAAGGGGAGGGTAAGCAAAAAAATGAGTAAACCAATGACGGTCAGGGCCACCATTAGAAACTGAGGGGCTAAAGTGCGGCGATAGTCAGCCAAGGCCTGTCGTTTGTTGGTAAAGCGTACCAGCCACCAAATTAGAGCACTAAAAATAACCAACGTAAGGATAGCCGGTAAAAAACGGGTCGCATGGTGCAGGAGCGATTCTATCATAGTCATCTCATTCTATAACTTTCTCTTAAATATTAGTTATGATAAAAAAATTATCATTTTAGGCATTATTTAACGCGAGTTTAAAATATTTTGGATTTAGTATCAACATGTTTCCGTTGCCCGATCCTCAATTCCTATACAGTTTCGGCGGCCTAAAAAGAAATTGAACGCGAAGGCATCTTTGCCGGAAAAAAACACTTGGTTGCGATTATGTGCAGTTGGGGATTGAATAGCTGAAAATCACCAACAATCATTGGCGACTGGATGAACTATTCGCTGCACTTGACGCCGAGAAATGCTGCGGCCTGATGGGCAAGTTTTGGGGCCGTGCAAGTGAGCTTAATGTTCGGTAACAATTAATGTAGGCGCCCATCGAGGGATTTAATAATTCACTATTCAAGCTTTGACCCTTTTTAGCAGGAATCCAGTATTACAAGACCATTTCTGGATTCCGGCCCTCCGCTCCGCTGTGGCCGGAATGACGGGATTAGCCGCTGGGAAAAAATTACCTATATCTCCGCTAAATGGAGGAACTCTCCAGCGGCAGTTAATTGAGTATAAATGTAACCTTCAGAAGAACTTGGTATTCGGTAATTTTACCATTTTTCATCACGACACTTTGATCCTTTATCCACATACTTTTGACATATTTCAGCGTCTTGCTGGCGCGCGCGACGCCGGCCCGTAATGCGGCATCCATACTTTTTGGAGACGTGGCCGAGATAAAAAATCAGCGGCCACTAGCAGTGGTCACCACGGCCTTTTCCAGGAGCCAACTTCACACCCCCAACACTGCTAGTGACCGCTGATTTTGGCGACTAACATAATATCCTTTTTTCCTGGTTATGATTGTGGTTTTGGGGGTTGTTGCTTTTGGTCCGCTTCAGCCTGCGCGACTGCGATGGCGGCAGCGGCAGCGGCTTTCTCAGTCAGTTTTTGACCGGGCGTGTCGCCTGTCTTTGCGTCTTGGTTTGATTGCTCATCGGCAGCCTCTTCCGTGGTTTCCGGCGGCATGTAAACAGTAACATTACGATGGGCAAACTCAATTCCTTCTTCTGCGAAGGCTTCCTGCATCAGGCGATAAACTTCCTTGCGAATGATAAACTGCTGTCCCGGTTCGGTTTTATACTTGACCCGCATAATCATGGCCGAGTCGTCCATTTGTCTAACACCCTGGGATTTTATCTTATCAAGCAGCTTAGGGCCGAGTTCTTCATTTTGCCTGATGGGCTCATATACTTTCTTTTTAATGATTTTTCTGACTTTTTCTACATCGGTGTCATAGCGAACCCGAAAATCGAGTTTGGTAATAATGTAGTCGCGACTCATATTGGTGACAATACCGATGTCACCAAATGGAATGGTGTTCACCATCCCCCGTGGATGGCGCAGCCTTAAAGAACGTAACGAAATGTGATCCACTGTTCCCTTTGTTCCGGCAGTTTCGATGTAATCACCAACACGAAAGGCGTCGTCCATCAAAAAAAACACGCCGGCAATAATATCTTTGACAAGTGTCTGGGCGCCAAAACCGATGGCCAGTCCGATAACGCCAGCGCCAGCAATCAGGGGGCCGATGTTGACGCCAATCGAGGAGAGCACGATCAAGGTTGCCATAACAATGATGACAGCAAACAGAAATTTGCGAAACAAAAGCAAAAGCGTTCCGATTCGGGAGCCGCCGGCACCGCCTTCTTCCATCTCCTCATCATCTTCCGGCATTTCGGTGGCCAACCTGCGTTGAATCATGGCGCTGATGACTTCCCAAAGCACATAGCAGATTAATACCACGATCAGGATATTAGATGCGGCCTTGGTTACTGCGATACCGAACTCAATATTAAGGCCCCATATTTCTAGAAGGTAAAGGAAAACGAAAGCCGCCAGGGCAATTCGCAGACCGCCTCCGATCATGCGGTTTAAGCGACGGACATCCAGGTGCTTGCCAATCAGGGACTCTTGTGTTTCGGTGCTTGTCAATATTACTTCTTCATCTATCTCTCCAGTTTCCTTAACGGTTTCAGCGTCTGTCTGGGCTTCAGCTTTTCCTCCGGCTGAGGAATCTGAGATTTCTGAATCGTCAAACGTCAAGTTCTGACTGACTTCTTCAGGTCTTGCTGCAATTCCAAATGCGACCCTCAATATCTCTCGCAGTACCCAGTCGAGCAAGATATATAGAGGGATCAGCAGCAGGGTTTTTATGCCAGGGGCGCCGGGACGGATACCCCCCAGAAACTGGTTGAACGCCGACAGAAGCCATAGCAGTACTGCTGCCATGATTGCCAGGATGTGCCAGATTCTTGCCAGATAAGCCCCAAATCCGGTCTCAGGAAGTCCCCTTGCCAGCGATTGCCGAACCTTTTCGCGCTTTTGCAGAATCATAATGATAATCATCAGGATGGCCATTAAAGCGACCAATGAAACCATGATGAGATGGTTGGCTTCACTGATGCCGGCCACCCGGAAGATGCCGCAGGTAAAAAAACCAAATGCGATAACTGCCGAAATGGAAATCAGCCACCGGTACAGATAGACGGCGTTTTTATCATCGATCGGTAAAAATCGGAGGGACGGTGCTTTCGGGGTCAGGAAAAACCGTGAGACCAATTGAACCGCCATGACAACTAAAAAAGCGGCCAAATAGGTGGCTACCAGCACGCGCTGAGGACCGGTGCGATCCATAAAAATAAAAAACAGCGATAGCGTAACGATCGCGAAGACGAGCATGAATAATAAATCCAGGAGGGCGCGCAAAGTCAGGCCCCCGATTTTAGCTTTCACGTTAACGGATGCTGCGTTTCCGATACGGCGGTAAGTGGCTGCCGCAGAGCGCCGGGAAACCCATAAGATCGCAAAGCTGGCAAGGAACAATCCGATAACACTGAGGATGGTTTTAAATACGTCGGGTTTCTCTTGTCTATCGCTGTTGCGCAGCAGTTTGTATATCTTGGGCAGATCTTCCGGATCTGCACCCATACCGGATTGAAGTTCGTAAATCCGCCATTGGATAAAATTGGATATGAAATGGATTTTTTTTACCAGACCGGCCAGTCCACCGGCTTCCTCATCGGTTTCGTTTTCGGCGAGCTCACGCGTCGCTTCTTCTTTCAATTCCTGAATTAATAGACGTCGGACTTGTGCGTCGCTCAAGGTGGCCAGAAAGATATGAATCTTTTCGTCGTCGAGATTCTCCGGGACTTGAACAGTTTGTTCAGGGGCTTTGTTTTCACTCTCTGCCAGGTCGGGGTCACCGGCATGCACGGCTCGAAGTGTTTGGCCGGTGAGTAGAAGCGTGAGTAAAAATAATAAGAAAAGAATAACTGCTTTAAACGGTTTGCGAATCATGATGTCCCCATCGAATAAATATCTCGAAATATAAAACTGGCGATTAAATGCCTACATCAATCATCCAGATAACCAATGCGGATTTTATTGTCAATATTCTTTTTTGCGCCGTGGACGCAGTTAAAATCATGGCTTTTGCAATGCACGGAACTGGCAATTATTTCTTTGACGGTTCAGGTTGCCGTAGGAAAAGATAGGCTGCAAATCCTAAAAACACAAGGGCGGCCCAGAATAGAAATGGGAATGCAGGCCTAAATTTCGTCAGCCAATTACCGATAGGCGGTGCAAAGAAATTGGCAACCCCCATAACAGAGATCGCCAGCCCTGTTGCCGATCCGGCAAAACGTGCGCCAACGCCTTTCACTTCAATGATCGCCGTCATGGTGATGGCCATGAACCCGTCCCTTGCCATGCCTGCGAGTAAAACCGCCACCGAGATCAGGACGCCGCCGATAAATCCCAGAAGCCCGATTCCGATGGCAATAAGCAGGGCAGCTGCCATCAGGACACCATGGCGGTTTCCAACACGGTCTGAAAACAAGGCAATGGGAATTGCACAAAGCATGCTTGCTGCGTGAAATGATGCCAGGGTGCTGTCGGCCATTGCCGGTTGCCAGCCCATGTCGCGAAGGTATAGCGGTAGAAAACCCAACATCCCGTTGACCCCTCCAGACACCGCCGCGGTGGCGGTGCAGAGTATCCACACGTTGCGTAGGCGCATCACGTGCCCAAGGGCCTCCAGAAAAGCGAGTGTTTGATTTCTATGTCGGTCTTTATTCTGTGCCTTTTCTTGTGATAACCACCAGAGCGCACCGAACAGTATCGCTACGGCACCATACACATATATCACCTTCCGCCAACCGCCAAACAGCGGCGAAAAGATGGTTGCCGCCAAAAGCGACCCCAGGAGAAATCCCAGCGCCATCCCAACCGACACAACGCCATTCGCCATGCCTAGTTGTTCTTTGGTAAACCAGATACCACAGGTTTTGTGAACGTTCATCGGGATCGACCATTGCGCAAAGCCGGTAATGAGCATGGTAAAGGCCAACATCGCAAAACCGTTTGAAAGACCCCGTGCCGCGCCGGCGATTCCTATAAACAAACAGGCAATGGCAAGTGTCCGTCGCGGTCCGAACCGGTCGCCGATCGGACCACCGATGAGACCCATTAAAATGCCCATAACAGATCCAGCACCCCATATCCAGCCGACCTGCACAAGGCTTAAATTTAGGTCAGCGGAGATTTCATCAAACATCACCGGCAGCGACATCTGCGGAATCGCTACGACAAAAGTAAAGGTGAACGCTGCCAGTGTGAGCACCAACCACTTATAGGCGTTTGATTGATCATGGGGGCGGTGTGCTGTCATAAGAATTTATTATTCCACAATTCAAATAGCCCACGATGGAAAAATTCTAAAATTCTAATTGAAAATGACCTTGAATTTAAGGTATAAAAAGCAACATATAAGAACTATCATTTTTATACAACTGAAAGGAGGCGAAGCGTGGCGAAATTTCTATTCGTATTAAGCAAAGATGACAATCAGTCGGCAACCCGGCTTTTTCAATTCGCCCAGATTGCCCATTCAAAGGGGCATCAGGTAGACATTTTTTTCATTGAAGACGGTGTCATGTGGGCAGATTCCACACGGGACTTGACCGAAAATACAAAGACCGGGGATTGCCCCAATGATTATTTGCCGTATCTAATTGAGAACGAAATCCCCATTGGCGTCTGAATTCCTTGCGCCAACGCTCGTCAGGTTGACGAGACAAAATTCTACGACAATATGTCCATGGATACGGGAGGTACGATGATTGACCTGGCTGCAGAAGCCAAGGTTTTTAACTTCTAAGAACGTTTAAAGCAGTTTGATGACGACCAATGTGATGTCATCTTCCTG
>JASFFJ010000112.1:0-14259 GCA_050124355.1 Desulfobacterales bacterium
TGCCGGAAATTGACAAGTTATGCGGCCAATTCCATGATAAGGATATCAGAATTTCGTTCAGTTCCCTGCGTGCCGACCGATTGTCAGCGGGATTGCTTGCGGCTTTAAAACAAAGCAAGGTCAAAACAGCCACCATTGCTCCGGAAGCCGGAACAGAGCGCCTGCGCCGGGTAATTAACAAGGGACTGAGCGAAAATGACATATTAACGGCTGCCACAACACTGGTGGAAAACGGCATACCCAATTTAAAACTATATTTTATGATCGGTCTGCCCACTGAAACCATGGCGGATGTAGAAGCGGTCACCCGAACTGTCAAAAAGATCAAGCATCGGTTTTTAGCATCCAGCCGCGCCCGCAAAAAAATTGGACACATCACCGTCAGTCTCAATTCCTATGTCCCCAAACCTTTTACGCCCTTTCAGTGGTGTGCGATGGAAGAGATCGGTGTGCTAAAGAGCAAAATCAAGAAAATTAAAAGCGAATTGAAAAAGGTCGCCAATCTGCGAATCAACTCGGATGTTCCCCGCTGGGCCTACATCCAGGCCTTGTTGTCAAGGGGAGATCGAAAGGTCGCCGATATCCTGTCTCTGGCCCATGCCAACGGGGGCAACTGGCCCCAAACCCTTAAAACAGTGGCTGTAAACCCGGATTTCTACGTCTACCGAGAACGTCGCACGGATGAACGTTTCCCCTGGGATTTTATCGACCACGGCATCAAAAAGTCTTTTCTGCGACGTGAGTATCAGCGCGCTATTCGAGAGCAGACGACAGCTGATTGTCAAGTGGAAACCTGCCATATCTGCGGGGTCTGTAAAGAAGACAACCTCGAAGATCAATCGGTTTAAAACCTTTATTTGGCGATATTCAGGTAAGCGGTTAGCGCTGTGATTTTATAAACGTAAAGACATCCGTTACGCCGGTTATATCTAAAATTACCAGCACGATAAATCCGGCAAGGATAATGATAAGAAGAAACTCGGCCAGACCCCCGCCGGCCGGAAGCTGGTCGATTTGATCGGCAATTCTGATGACCTCATCATCGGACAAACTGTTTATCCGTGCCCAAGCCTCATCGGCATCAATACCATGAGCAACGATGGCAGCCTGTATGTCTTTGCGAGCCATCAATTGGTGGAGATATTCCCGAGCTTCCCGGCCGCGCACCGAGTCCATCATCGTTTCGGTGTCAATCATGGCCGCCGTAACAGATTGAACCGGAGCAGCCACCAGAAACATCATAACAGCCAGAGACATACTCATCGGCTTAAGCATTTTTCGCAGCATATTCATTTCTATCCTCCTAGCGGGTATTTGCTTCTATTGAGGCCATTCTATTTCTTTTATAATGTTTGCCGGTATACAGCCTGTGAGGGTAACGTCTTCATCCTTGACAGATTCTTTGATTAAAACTTGCTAAATTCATCTGTTAAAGGTGCCATGAGTGATAGCTCATTGGGGAATATATGTCAATAATGAAGGCTTGCCCTTTGCCTTTCTGATCTAAAAATTTAAGGTTGTATTTTTTTCGTTTCCATTATAGTAACCTTTGTAATCCAACTCCTCGATAATAATTCCCCTGTATGTGAGATCTTTGCATTTTCCGGCAATTCGCCGGCGAATCGTAAAGTAATTCTAATGAATTGAGTTAACGTCAGGCGGCCAATATGAAAACATTTGATGAATTCCCCGCTGAGCTAAGTCGGCAAATTAGATATATCCTGACAGACATTGACGACACCCTTACCGTAAACGGCCGTTTGCCCGCCGTTGTGTTTGTTGCAATGGAACGCTTGAGAGATGAGCGTATTCGCAGCATCCCGATCACCGGAAGACCGGCCGGGTGGTGTGATCACATTGCCCGGATGTGGCCGGTGGATGGCCTGGTGGGTGAAAATGGCGCCTTTTATTTTCGCTACGACGATTCGGCGCGCAAAATGCTGCGCCGCTATTTCAAGCCTGAACATCAGCGAGAGGCCGATCGTCAGAAGTTGGAAGAATTAAAACGGCATATCCTGGAAAAAATTCCAGCTGCAGGCGTTTCTGCAGATCAACCATACCGTGAAGCGGATCTGGCAATCGACTATTGTGAAGACATCCCGCCCCTGCCCGGAGAGACGGTCGATCAGATCGTCGGTTTATTTAAAGAAGTCGGTGCCGAAGCCAAAGTTAGCTCCATCCATGTCAACGGTTGGTTCGGCGAGTATGACAAACTGACGATGACCCGTTTTTTATTTAAAGAAGTTTTTCGAGAGAACTTGGCAGACGTAAAACAGGAGGTCATTTATATCGGGGACTCTCCCAATGACGCGCCGATGTTTGCCTACTTTCCCCATTCAGTCGGCGTGGCCAATGTTTTGCAGTTTGAGGGCCGAATGCCCTGCAATCCGGCCTGGATCACCCGCAAGGAGGGTGGTTTCGGATTTGCCGAGATGGTGGATAAACTTCTTACCTTAAAAAAGGAGGGTAAAAATGCGTAAAATCACCGAAGAAAAAAATGGAAAGCTGCAGAAAGCGTTTGAGAAACCGTTGACGCGACGGTCATTTATCAAAAAAAGCACAACGGGGGCTGCTGTGGCCTTTACCGCAGCCAATATGGGTCCATTCATTCGAACTTCAAAAGCAGCCAAGTTGGAGCTGCGCTGGTTGGGGTGGGAACACTATAATGTAAAGAAACTGACGGCCAAGTTCGAAAAAGAGTATAACTGCAAGGTCAGCGCTGGGTTTTTCGACGGAAACTCGGAGGCTTACAACAAGCTGCGCGGCGGCGGTGTAAAAGACTTCGACCTGGTGATGGCGGATGGTTTCTGGCCCCGGCTGTATGCCAAACAGGGCCTTACCCAACCGGTTGATTACGGTAAAATTTCAAACATGCAATATGTGTTTCCGGTCTTTACGCCGCCCAATTTCATGTTGCTTAAAGAGGAACAAGGCGACAACATGATCGCGGCACCTAACTGCTGGGGCGGTTATGGCATTACGATCAATATGGACAAAGTGGCGGAAGAAGACTCCGATTCGATTTATCTCTTGTACAACCCGAAATACAAAGGTCACCTATGTGTCAGTGCCCGTTTCGAGGAGAACATTGCCTTAACCGGTATTCTGGTTTGTTACCGTATGGGAACGAAGGATAAACCGCGTCCGGACGGCAAGCCCTTCAACCCATA
The DNA here is from genome assembly GCA_050124355.1 of Desulfobacterales bacterium. Classification (GTDB taxonomy): domain Bacteria; phylum Desulfobacterota; class Desulfobacteria; order Desulfobacterales; family JAFDCJ01; genus JAFDCJ01. The sequence goes on from JASFFJ010000112.1 coordinate 3,171, forward strand.
CGTGCTGTATGACAATGAGCTCGAGGAGTGCAAAAAACTCCTGATCGAGCAGAAGAAATACCTGCTGACCCGCTGGAACGATGAAGCGACCCTGGAACGACTGCTGCGTGCCCAGGCTGTTTGGGCTGCTCCTGAGTGGTCCGGCGTCTATCGCCTGATCCACTTCGACTATCTTGACGGCAAATCCAAACTTCGCATGAAGCATCTGCTCCATCCCAAAGAAGGTGGGTTGGGATGGGTGGACACTTGGTGTCTGACGTCAGGTGTCCAAGACAGCGAAAAACGCGAGCTGGCACATAAATGGATCAACTACCGATTGAAACCTGAAAATATGGTGATTGTAGCTGAAGAAATCGGTTGGGCACCGACAGTCGACGTGCGCAAAATGATACCGAAGCGATACGTAGACACTCTCTTTCTTAACAACACCGATGCCATCAAGGGTTTGTATCAGTTTGATGCCCCATCGTCGCCTGAGAAATGGGAACGTATCTGGTCGGATGTCGAGGCTTCCTAACTGCCGCCAATTAGCAGGGTACTCGCGATAGATTATATTGAAAGTGCGGCCATCCGGTTGCACTTTCAGATCGTTTCAACCTCTGACGCTTTGGGAATCAGCGATGACTCAGCCTGCATTAAAACTGGCACAAGTTGAGAAGACATTCGGCAAGGTTCGTGCCGTCGACCGAATCAGCCTTGATGTCGATCAAGGTGAATTTTTCTCTCTCCTCGGTCCAAGCGGCTCCGGCAAGACGACGTTACTCAGAATTATAGCTGGTCTGGAAACACCGGGCAACGGTAGGGTTCATGTCGGTGGCCGCGACGTCACCAGACTGCCCCCCTATGCACGGGGTATCGGAATGGTATTCCAAGATTTTCTGCTATTTCCCCATAAAATCGTGGCTGAGAATATCACCTTCCCCCTCAAGATGCAGCGGTTACCGGCAAGCAAGAAAAAAGAACAACTCGACTGGGTTCTTGGGCTGGTCAGGATGGAAGGATTTGAAAATCGGTATCCCCACCAGCTTTCGGGCGGCCAAAAACAGCGTGTTGCCCTGGCACGCGGATTGGTCGCCAGACCTGATATCCTGCTGCTCGATGAGCCTTTAGCCAACCTGGACCTTGAGTTGCGCAAAGAGATGGAAGTGGAAATGCGCCGATTCCAGGCCGAATTAGAGATCCCCTTTATCTATGTTACCCACAATCAGGAGGAAGCGTTGACCCTGAGCTCTCGCATGGCGGTGATGCATGAAGGAAAATTCGAACAGGTCGGTGCCAAACTTGACCTTTACAATCGCCCGAATACCCGTTTTGTCGCGTCGTTTCTGGGATCACCCAACCATATTCTGGGACGGATGAAACGGGTGGAAAACGATATTGCCATTTTGGATTGGAAGGGACTGGATCTACGCGTCCCGGCACCTTCCAATGCCGACATCGGCGATAACATCGATTATTTCTTGAAGCATGAAAAAATCCTGATTCAACCATTGCGGGAAACGAATGCACCCCGGGGCAAAAACCGGTTTGAATGCACCCTGAGGGACATTATCTTCAAGGGGCAGCATTCAGATTATTTTGTCGTTTTAAAAAACGGTGAAGAGTTGGTTGGCAGCGTTGCCGTCGATCCGCAATCACTCAACATCCGCCAAACTGTCGAGGTGTCCTGGCTTGCCCAAGACGGCGACGCGTTTTTGGCGCGGAATAATTAAACATGAAGTCTTTCCGGCAATGGCGCCAAAAAAAAAATTTTCACTTTGCATTACTGACGCTTCCGGGAGCTTTTTTTCTACTGATTTTTTTAATACTACCCCTGATATCCATCCTGGTTTTCAGTTTCTGGCGAACCGAGAGCTACGAATTGATTGCTGATTGGAACGTCGAAAATTATAAAACCATACTGGGCGAGAAAACCTATTTAACATTTATCTGGCGGTCTTTGGTTATGGCCGTATCCGTATCGCTGGTATGCCTGATCTATGCCTATCCGGTTGCTTATCTCATTGCCAAACGCGGGGGGCGCTACCGTTTAATTCTGGTGCTCCTGACCGCAGCACCGTTTTTTACCGGTATCATTCTAAGGGTAACCGCAATCCAACAAATTCTCGGCCCGATCGGGCTGTTAAACATGGCGCTGCAATCCTTCGGTTTGGAGCCGATCCAAATTCTGATGTACTCCAATGTCGCTTCCGCCATTGGGTTGGTATATCTCTGGATTCCGTTTATGATGCTGGCTATTTATCTATCATTGCTTAATTTTAATTTTAAGCTTTTGGAGGTGGCCTATGTCAACGGCGCCAAGCCATGGCGCGCTTTTCTGGAAGTAACCTGGCCTTTGAACTGGATCGGAACCGCCATCGGTATTGTGCTGGTGTTCATCCCGACCTTCGCTGCGTTTGTAACACCTCGCTTTCTTGGCGGCGTCAACGGAGCACTTTATGGCAATATCCTCGAACATCAGTTCGGTGCCACCGGCACCTGGGCCTTAGGCTCGGCTATGGGTGTTGTGTTATTCATCATCTGTCTGATATTTATTCTGATCATCTGGCGCACCATCAACCTCCAACGAAGCGGTTATACCGGAGAAGCGTTTTAATATGACTGCCGTCGGACCCAGAGAATGGACAGTTGTGATCGTTCAAACGAGTTTACTTATTTTTTTATATATATTTCTCTATTTTCCCATCTTCTTTATTATCTACGTATCCTTTGTGGATAATACCGTTTGGCCGTTTCCGCCCGAGTTCACCTTGGAATGGTATGAGCGTTTGTGGATGATGAGCGATTTCCATCTGGGTTTGCTAAACAGTGTCTTGATTGGAGCGGGGACGGGTGCCCTGGCGTGCATTTTCGCGGCTTCGGCAGCCATCGGGCTGCTAAAATACCAATCCCGCTGGCGAGGCCTTTTTGCCGTTCTTTACCTGTCTCCGTTATTCGTCGCCGGCATTCTGATCGGTATCTCATCACTGATGTTCCATCGCAATATTTTAGGTCTGCCGGGTCATCTCTCATCGGCAGTTCTGGCCAACACCACCCAGGCATTGTCGTTTGCATTTCTGGTTATTCTGGCGCAACTCACTCGGTATGATTGGCGTATGGACGAAGCCGCCATGGTATTCGGTGCCCGTCCGACACGCTGTTTTTGGGAAGTCACGCTGCCGACCATATGGCCTTCTATTCTGGGAGCATTTCTGGTAAGTTTTATCTTGGCATTTAACAACCTTGACATCACATTTTACAACATCGGTGCGATACCAACGCTTCCCACGATTGCCTGGGGCACATTACGTCATGGTATCGAACCGGAACTATACTCATTAGCGGCGATTATCAACGGTTTTGTTTTTTTCATTCTGATCCTCCTCTTTTTTCTGATCCGACTTGGACTGGTACGGCTGGGTTACCGGGGTGAGTAGTTCTGAATTTTGAATTGAATATGAAACGCATCCTTGCCATTGACCAGGGCACCACCGCGACGAAGAGCTACACCTTAGACACCGATGGCCATTTTGTTTTCTGCGGTTCAGTGGAACATCGCCAAATTTATCCGCAGCCCGGCTGGGTCGAACACGATCCGGAAATCCTGCTAAACAATATGCGAACATCCATTGAGGCTGCAATCGATATTGAGGCCATTGGGATCGACAACCAGGGCGAGACGGTAGTTGCCTGGGATGCAGCCAGCGGGATCCCCGTCTACAATGCCATCGTCTGGCAGGACCAGCGAACGACCCATTTTATCGAGGCACTCAAGGCCAAAGGCATCGAACACCTGACCCTTGCGCGGGCCGGGCTTCCGCTGGACCCTTATTTTTCGGCTTCAAAACTTCGCTGGATACTAAAGCAAGTCCCCCAGGCTGCCAGGCTGCTTCAAAAAGGTCAGCTCAAGCTGGGTACATCCGACAGCTACTTCATCCATCGTTTGACCGGCGAATACGCCACGGATGTGACAACGGCATCACGCACCAGCTTGATGAATCTGGCAACATTAGACTGGGATCCGGACCTGTGTGAGATCTTCGAAATCCCGATTGAAATCCTGCCGGAGATCAGACCTACCACCGCATCTTTTGGCGTATTGACATCCAAAGGGCGCGAAATTCCCATCACTGCAAGCGTCGTGGATCAGCAGGCAGCCTTGCTGGGTCACGGATGTATTACGGCCGGTCAGATTAAAGCAACTTTCGGCACCGGGGTTTTTACGCTGGCAAATACTGGAAAGTCCGTTCAAAGTGATCACACCCGTGGTATATTATCAACCGTTGCCTGGCAGCTGACCAACCACAAACCGGTTTATGCCGTTGATGCAGGCGTTTATAATGCCGGGTCGGCCGTAAACTGGGCTAAAGGCATCGGTCTTTTCGCTGATTTTCGCGACATCGATCACTTCGACAGGCCGAGTGCGATTTCAAGAGGACTCGTTTTTGTACCGGCCTTATCCGGACTGGCATGCCCATATTGGGACCGGTCGGCAGCGGGTTTGTGGTTGGGAATGAGCCTTGAGACCACCAGGGAAGACTTGTGCCAGGCCGTCTTGGAGGGGATCGCCTTGCGCACTGCCCAACTGCTGGATGCGATATTTCAATTGACCGACAAACAGGAAAGCCTTTCAGTGGACGGTGGACTGATTAACAATTCCTATTTCTGCCAGTTCCTGGCGAATATTACCCAGTGCCGGATTGTCGTACCGGAATCATCGGATATCACGGCTTACGGTACCGGCCGTTTCGCCTTGATCGGCAGCCGTATGGTAGCTGATCTTTCCGATTTTGCTGCTGAGGTCAAGCCAAAAACCATTGTCTATCCTCGCAAAGATTTAACCCATCTCAAGGCACGCTTCGATGAAGCCGTCGCCCGTGCCAGAAACTGGCGGTAGACGCCGTTAGCCTGATAAACCTGTAAATCCTGTCTAAATTAATTTGGTTTTTTATGAGGTGTAAAATTTGCTAAAATTCCTTTCATTAAACTTGAAATAAAAAAGTTAAAATGATAATGTGGCTCCTTTTAATAAATATGGACTGTTGTGCAACGAAAATCGAAGCCGGTGAGAGTTGACGAAAGTCGTGTGAACGCACTCCCGGCCTGAGGATCATAAGGAGTCACCATGGTTGAAGGAACGATTTTTATGTTGGCATTGGGAGCGGTCTGCGGCATTGTGCTGGGGGCGGCTTCGCGAATATTTTATGTATGGGAAGATCCACGCATCGCGCAGGTCGAATCGTGTTTTGCCGGTGCCAACTGTGGGGGATGCGGTTATGCCGGCTGTTCTGCAGCGGCGGTCGCCGTGGTGGCCGGCAAGGCCCAACCCAGTGTATGCATCGTCGGCGGTCCTGAATCCGCCCAATCGACCGCCGAGGTCATGGGTATGGAAGTTGGTCTGGCGGAGCCGCTGAAATCATATAATACCTGCACCGGCGGCGACCGGGCTGAGAACAAATACCTGTATGCCGGTGTCAAGTCCTGCCGGGCCCAGGCCGCAATTTTCGGAGGTCAGCGGGATTGTAGTGTCGGGTGTCTGGGATTCGGTGACTGCGTTCGGGCCTGCCAATTTGATGCTTTGAAAATGGGTCCCTTGGGTTACCCGGTGGTGGATAAGGAAAAATGTGTCGGATGCGGCGTTTGTGAGCAGATCTGTCCCAAGGCCGTCATGGAAGTCAGGACCCCTTCCCAGCGCATCCTGCATTTCAACCAGCGTGATGACCGTCTGGCTCCTTGCCGCCAAACCTGTCCTGCAGAAATCGATATTCCCAAGTATATCACCCAAATCAGAGAAGGCGACTATACCGGCGCCGTCGACACCATTCGAGAACGCAATCCTCTGTTGCTGGCCTGCGGCCGGGTCTGCCCGCATCCCTGCGAAGTTAACTGCAGGCGAGGCATCGAAGACGATCCCGTATCCATCAATCAGTTAAAACGCTTTGCCGCTGATTTCGAAATGAATTCCGGCAAACGATTGCCGGTTCCCATGGCGCCGCCAACGGACAAACGGGTGGCGGTGATCGGTGGCGGGCCCGCCGGACTCACCTGTGCCTTTTTTCTGAGAAGATTGGGTCACGAAGTCACCATCTTTGAAGCCATGCCGAAACTGGGTGGGATGTTGCGTTACGGTATTCCTGAATACCGGCTGCCCAAAAAGGTGTTGGACTGGGAAATCGAAGGTATTCTTGATCTGGGTATCGAGAGCAAAACCAACATGAAGTTTGGCAGGGATTTTGACCTGAACACCCTGGACAGCGAGGGCTTTGACGCCGTATTCATTGGCATCGGTGCCTGGAAGGATTCCTCCTTGCGGGTGGAGGGCGAACAGCTGCAGGGATGCTATACGGGGATTGATTTTCTTGCGCGGTTGGCCGAAGGTGAAGCCATACCCATCGGCCGATCGGCGGTTATTATCGGCGGCGGCAACACCGCCATTGACTGCACGCGCAATTTAATCCGCCTGGGCGTTAAAGAGGTCAACTTGGTGTATCGCCGCACGCGCAATGAAATGCCGGCAAACCCGGTTGAAATCGAGGCAGCCGAACACGAAGGGGTTAATTTACAGTTTCTAGCCGCGCCGGTTCGCGTTGTCGGTGATGAGGCGGGCGTCACCACCCACCTTGAGTACTTAAAAATGGAACTGGGGGAACCGGATGCCAGCGGAAGGCGAAGACCGGTGCCCATCGAAGGCTCCGAGTCTATGATTGAAACCGACATGGTGATTACAGCCATCGGCCAGTCGCCGGATATTTCCTTTGTCGAAAACATGCAGCAGCAGTTGGCAGAGCTGAAAACAACCCGTTGGAACACCTTCGATGTTGATCCGGCAACGCTGCAATCCAATATACCATACCTGTTCTCCGCCGGCGATGCCGCCACCGGACCCAGTCTGGTGGTAGATGCCATCGGTGGCGGCCGGCGTGCGGCCCGATCGATTCACCAGTTTGTCATGGACCAACCGGTGGTTGCCGATCCACTGGAGTTGCAAAAGGATCTGATCAGCGAAACGCTATTCGATCAGGTACAGGGTATTGTTAAATCCCAGCGGGCGCCCATGCCGGAGTTGCCCGTGGCTGAGCGGATTCAGTCATTTGTCGAAGCGGACCAGGTTCTCAGCGAGCAGGCGGCTCTCGGTGAAAGCAACCGCTGTCTGCACTGCTGTCTGACCTGCTACGACCCGGATAAAGCCTCCGGTGGCATCGGGGTAATAAAGGATGTCAGCCGGGAGCCTGCAGTGGTCTAAACCCAGGGTAACGTCAAAGTGAATCCTGAACCAATTGCCTAAGGGTTTTATTAAACAATAAAAGCACAAATCTCAATCACCAAATTACAAATAAATTACAAATTTCAATATTCAATGACCAAAGCATTCACCGCGGTAGTATCGCATCGCTTCGCAAATCCGGTTCTGCCGGTGAGGATACAGCTAGGAACGACTGTAGACGGATTATTTGTTTGGAATTTTGAATTTGGGTGATTGGGATTTGTTTGAGATTTGGTTTTTGGTGCTTGAAATTTTCATGTTTTTCATTGAACAGGCAATTTTTGTTAAATCAGTTAGCTACTTATTTAAATGACAGGGCCTTGGGTCTTATCTGGTCTGGTCTGCTTTTGTTTGCATTGTCTTGACGATAAACCTGAAGGTTGAATAATTGAGGATTCGATAATTGCAATATGCTTTCCCGGCTAAAAATAGCTTGAAAGGTTGGCGGCATTATGGTAGTCGAAGCTTGTTTTTTGAATACGATGGACTTCCGGTAAAATATAAAACGCGATAAGGTGCGGATGAGCTATGTTCTCAAAACTTGAGTTGAAACTGGCGTACGGTCTGGCAATTTGGTTTTTGTTTGTGGGGGTGGTATGCTATGCGGCCTTTCCCGAAAAAACTCCCGACGAACCGGTACGATTGATGTTTGACGTTGCGGCTGGAAAAGTTTTGTTCGATCACAAAACCCACTATGCCGACACCGGCTACGGGATATCATGCGGTGATTGTCATCATACCCTTGACGAGGACGAGTATGCCGATGCAGGGTCGTGCACTGAATGCCATGACCCTGATGAAGGGGATGAAGAAATGCCAAAACGTGCCGATGCCTTTCACCAGCAGTGTGCCGGTTGCCACGAGGGGTATGGTGCCGGTCCAATTGAAAAAGATTGTTCTGCCTGCCATGTCAGATAAGCTGGATACCGGTGCTTCTGCGCAGCGGCTGAATCTTGCAGTACCACAAAAAGGGTTAGGTTATGCTAAAAAAATCGTTCTTCGGTTTGTCTCGTTCTCAAATTGAGTATGAACTACTGCCCGCCCGTCTACCGGAGCCCGACAGAGTGGCACCGTCCAAAAAGGTCACCCTGTTTCACACCCGAAACGGCCATCAGAACGCCCCGGCTGCCCTTCAGGTCGGAGACAAGGTCAAGACCGGACAAAAAATTTCCCTTTTTGCCGATGACCCAGCTTATGTGACCTCGAGTGTTACCGGAACGATATCCTCCATTTCGCCGCATTCCGGTGATTTCGGCAAAACCTACAATGCCATTGACATTGACATCGATGAGAATGAGGTATTGGACGACCAGTTCAAGAGCCAAGTCCAGCGTCCCGATTTAGCCGGCATTATCGATTACCTTTCATTTCTGCCGGGAAACCCCCAACTGTCGGCCTTGTCCGATCCCGAAACCAACATTCATACCATTATTATCATGGGAACCGACAGCGATCTGCTCATCGGTACCAATCAGGCGATCGTTAAATCGAGGCTTGATGCCGTGCAGAAGGGTATCGGTATTCTGCGGGACGTTACCGGCATTGAAAAAATCTTCCTCATCACCGCCGGTGAGTCGATGCAAGGTTACGGTCATATCGGTGCCCAGGTAAAAAATATTGATACTGCCTATCCTGCGGCACTGCCCCATATGGTCATGAAAAACGTCCTGGGAGAAGTTGTGCCGGCCGGAAAAACCTGCACGGATATGGGTGTCTGTTTTCTGACGGCCGAAGCGACGGCAGCCATTGGCAACGCCTTTAGCGACCAACAAATTCCCGTTCGTAAAATCCTTACCTTGGTGACCAAGGACGGAAAACAGCGCTTGATTGAAACCGCTATCGGTACCCCCATCCGGGATATTCTAGCGACCTACGATGTCTCCATCAATGAAGAAGACCGAATTATTTTTGGCGGGCCGATGGCAGGCTCAGCCGTCTATTCATTGGATCATCCGGTGATGCCTGACACGGACGGCGTGGTCGTCATCGATCGATCCGATGCGGCCTATGCGTCTGATTACCCTTGCATAAATTGTGGTGACTGTGTCAGGGTTTGCCCCACACGGATACAGGTTCACATGCTTGTGAGATTTTTAGAGGCCGGCCAATACGAAGAAGCCGCGGACAACTATGACTTGCACTCCTGCATCGAATGCGGTCTGTGCAGCTTTGTATGTGTATCCAAGATACCGATATTTCAGTATATTAGATTAGCCAAATATGAACTTGAGCGGGCGGCAGCTTCAGAGGATATGGACGCAATGGAAACAACAGAGGAGACGGAACCAACCGAGGGAGCGGAGGCAACTGATGCTTAAGCAAAAAAAGTTGATTGTTTCACATGCACCTTTCTGGCACAACGGCAGCCGGGTTACCCATCGTAATTATCACACCATGCTCGCCACCCTGCCGGCGGTGCTTGCAGGCATATATTACTATGGTATCCCTGTTTTCGGCGTCTTATGCCTGTCGGTTGCGACGGCCATGCTCTGGGAATTGGCAATCAATCGGGTGTCCAAGAGACCTGTCACTATCGGCGACGGCAATGCCGCCCTGATCGGTCTGTTGATTGGCATGCTGTTTCCCGCCACAATGCCCTGGTGGGCTGTGATCACCGGTACCTTTCTTGCCGTGGTGATCGGCAAACAGATTTTTGGCGGCATCGGCAGTAATGCCTTCAATCCGATTGCCTTGGCAGTGGCGATCATGATGATATCCTGGCAGGATTTATTTAATTTCGATGGGATGCTCCTCAACTATGATTTTGACTTTGCTGCCGTCTATCCCCTGGCGGCCGCCAAGCATTTCGGATCCGGATCTCTGGAAACTTTGGGTTTGAATGATCTTCTAATGGGCCGACAGATCGGCGGCATCGGCGCCACCTTTGGTCTCGGCTTGATACTTGGAGGCCTATACCTGATACTCAGAGGAATAATCCGCTGGGAGATATCTCTCACCTTTCTGGCCGGCGTGTACATAACCGCCTTATTATTTAACTTGAGCGATCCGGAGCGCTTTGTCAGCCCCGGCATCCACATTTTATCCGGCTACACCTTGATCGGCGCTTTTTTTCTGGCGACCGAGGATTCATCCTCACCGGTAAATACGATACCGATGCTCATATACGGTGTTGTCGGTGGCATCATGACCGTTTTGATTCGTAATATCGGTGCCTACATCGACGGCGTGATTTTGGCCATTCTGGTCATCAATCTTGTCAATCCAGTGCTGGACAAGATCAGACCGCAAGCTTTGGGAAAGGTTGTCTAAAATGCGTGAAATGATAAAAATGGTGGTCGTTCTTACGATCCTAAGCCTTGGTTCGGGAGGCGTACTGGCCTATCTGCGTAACAACACCCAGGAACAAATCGATAACCAGGTGCTTGAATTTGTCAAGGGACCGGCAATTCGAACTATATTCGAAGGCGCCACCAATGATCCCATCAAAGACCGGTTCACGATTAAAGATGGTGAAATCGAAAGGACCTTTTTTGTCGGCGTCTTTGACGGCGAACCCCGGGGGCTCGCGCTTGAAACGTCGGGTAAGGGCTATGGGGGTGATGTCGGGCTGATGGTCGGTATCGATGTAAAAGAAAATACCCTGTTGGGTGTCGGGGTTACGACCCACGCTGAGACACCCGGGATGGGTGCTAAAGCCAAAAGCGACCCCAGCTTCGCGGCCCAGTTCAAGGAACTTGCCCTGGGCGAACCGATTAAAGTGACGTCAGATGGCGGCACCATCAATGTCATCAGCGGGGCCACAATTACATCTCGCGCCGTAACTTCGGCAGCCACGGATGCAGATGGTATATACCAGAAACTCAAATCTCAAATTGAGGAAAAATT